>NZ_JBHYIG010000130.1:0-3914 GCF_042740015.1 Streptomyces sp. NPDC059037 | reverse complement strand
GCCCGCGCCGCGCCGCCGCCCCCGCGCCCCCCTCCGCTCTCGCGGGCCCCCGCCCGGGGGGGGGTGGGTTGGGGGGGGGGTGGGCAGTTGAGGCCCTTCGGGCAGACACCCGAGGGGGAGGACCTGCGACAGGAGGCACCGTTATGCGCATCCCTGGACCCGAGCACCAGGAGGACGGCGGGCTGAGCGCCATCGCGGCTGCGGGCGGGCTGCACCGGCACCAATTACGCCTGCACGAGGCGTACGGCCCCGTCGTGCGCTTCCAACTGCCGGGCGCGGGCACGGCCGTGTCGGTCGCCGACCCCGTGCTTCTGGAGGCCACGGCGCACATCGACAAGCGGCCCGAGGAGCTGTTCGCGTTCCTGGACCCGCTGTGCGAGGCGGGCAACCTGCAAGTGCTGCCCGCCGACGAGCACACACCCTGGCGCCGACTGCTGCTCTCGGTGCTCGCCGGACGGCCGGCTCACGAGCGGCACTTCGCGCGCTTCAACGAGCTGGCGCGGGAACTCGCGGACCGCTGGGCCGGGCAGACCGACGGCGAACCCGTAGAGCTGCAGAAGGAGTTGACCGCGCTGTCGCTCCGTATGATCTGCGGGTTCGCGCTCGGCGGTGCGGAAACCGACACGGACCGTGTCGTCGCCGCGTTCGAGGAGGTGCTCACCGAACACCTCGGGCGGCTCTACCAGGTGCCGCGGTCCGACCCGCGCTCGGCACAGCGGGCCGAGGAGGCCCTCGGGTATCTGCGCGCGACGGTCGACCGCGTGGTGGCGGCGCATCGTCCGGGCGGCCGCACCGACCGCAGCGACCTGATCGGGGCGCTCGTCGAGGCCGGTCAGAGCCCGGCGCGGATTCGGGACACCGTGATGGTGACGCTGCTCGCCGCCCACCACACCACGGGCGTCGCCGTCTCGTGGACGCTGCACCTGCTGGGTCGCCATCCGGAGGTGGCCGATCGCGTCACCGCCGAACTGGACCAGGTGCTGGGGGAGCGCGCCACGCCCGATTACGGTGATCTGCGGCGGCTCACCTATCTGGACATGGTGCTCAAGGAGTCGATGCGCCTGTTCCCGCCCGGTCCGTACGGCGCACGCGAGACGACCGAGGACCTGGCCCTGGGCCCGTACGAGATCCCGGCCGGGACGACGGTGTTCTATCCGTTCTGGGCGGTGCACCTGAACCCCGAGCACTGGCCCGATCCGGAGCGGTTCGACCCCGAGCGCTTCACGCCGCAGGAGATGGCCAAGCGGCCGAGGCTCGCGTACATCCCCTTCGGGATCGGGCCACGCAGCTGCGAGGGCGCCGCCTTGGCCACGGTCGAGGCCCAGCTTGTCCTGACCGTCCTCCTCAAGCGCCTGCGCTTCCGGCCCGCGCCGGGGCACGAAGTGACGCCGGTGGAACGGTTCGTGCTGTGGGCACGGGACGGGATCCGGATGACGGTGCGGCCACGGGACCTCTAGGGGCGCAAGGACCCCGACGTCGTCCTCATCGGCGGTGGCCGCCACGATCGGCTCGACGCTGATCGCCTTCGGCGGGTGGATTCAGGTCGCGCCAGCGGGCGTACGCGGCGCTGTCCGGGCAGGCCGCCAGATAGCCGTCGACATCTCGGTGCCGCGGGGCGCCAGCGGGCCGTCGTGGCGCCAGGCCAGAATGTGCCGGTACCACAAGGGATTTCCGGCCAGGGGGCGGACCACGACGCCGGGTACCTCGATGAACGTGGCCTGGCAGAGGCTGACGGCCAGGCCCGCCCGTACGATCTCGATCAGTTGCCGTCCCTCCGCCTCGTAGGGGGCGGACGGGGCGCGGCCGGTCACGGCGCAGAGGGAAGCCCAGTACTCGTGGGTCCGGTCGCCGTCGGGCCGCGGGACAGCCCAGTCCTCCGCCAGGAGGTCGGCCAGGGAGACCTCGTCCTGCGCGGCGAGCGGGTGGGCCGTCGGCAGGAGGGCGAAGACCGGCTCGGCGACGATCGTGTGGAGTGCCACGCCCTCGCGTCGTGGCAGCTCCTGGCCGGGGTGGTCGCCGAGCACCGCTGCCTCGAGGCGGCCCGCGGCGAGGTCGTCGAGCAGGGCAACGGGGGAGTACTGGCAGCGCGAGGTCAAGTCGGCTTCGGGCAGCAACACCCCGACGGCCAGGAGGAGATGGCCGAGCAGCGGGGCGCCGACCGAACCCACCCGGATCCGGTCCGACCCCGATCTGCGGCGGGCGGCGCGGGCCGTGTCGGCGAGCAGACCGTCGACGCCCGGCAGGATGGCGCGGGCCCGCGCGATGACCAGCTCGCCGAAGGGCGTGGGGGCGGCGCCGGACTGCCGCCTGTCGAACAAGGCTCCGCCCAACATGGCCTCGATGCGGCGCAGTTGGGCGCTGAGTCCCGGCTGCGTCATGCGGAGCGAGGCGGCGGCGCGGGTGAGGCTCCCCGCCTCGGCGATCGCGCACACCACCCGCAGGTGCCGTATCTCCAGATCCATGGCGCGGATGTTATGGACCGACGACATCTTTCGGACAGGGGCATGCGTCCGCAGTCTTATGTGAAATGTCACACGCCATTCATGGGAGGCTTCATGAGAAGCAGTGATCACGTGAGAAGTCGCTACGCCTCGCCGGCCGTCCGGACGGCGCTTCTGCCGTTGCTGTTCGCGGTGTTGGCCCCGCTCCTGCTCGCCGTTCCCCCTTCGGCCGTCGCCGCGACGGCCGCCGAACGGCCGTCCGCCTGTGCACTGCGCGGCACCACCGGCTGGACGGACGAAGGGCATGACACGGACTACTCCGTGTTCAAGCGCCCGGTGGGCACCATCAAGGTCGCCATGGTCTTCGTGGACTTCCCGGACGCGCCCGCGACCGAGTCCCCGGCCGACGCCGCGGGCCGACTCACGCCCGGCGCGGACTGGTTGCGCAACGCTTCGTACGGCAAGGCACGGCTCGACATCACCCGGCATCAGCGCTGGGTGAGGATGCCACACAAGTCCACTGACTACGGATACGAGCGCGGCCTCTCGCACGAGGAGCACGAGGCGTACGTCAAGGACGCGGTCACGGCGGCCGACCCGGACGTGGACTTCTCGCGGTACGACATGGTCTACGTCGTGGCGACGAAGAACGCGTCGGCGATCTCCTTCACCCCCACCTATGTGTACGAGCCGGGGACGGCGGGCGTCGTCGCCGACGGCAGGCGGATCAAGTGGGCGGTCACCTTCGGCCAGGACATGTGGCACTGGGGGAAGAAGCTGGTGGCCCACGAGACCGGCCACACCTTCGGGCTGCCCGACCTGTACGCCTTCGACGCGGGTGACGACCTGCATCGCTTCGTGGGCGGATGGGACGTGATGGGGCTGATCGGCGGGGCCGGGCCGCAGTACTTCGCCTGGCAGTCCTGGAAGTTGGGATGGACGGACGACAGACAGGTCGTGTGCCGGGCATCGGCGGGCAGCGACACCGTACGTCTCACCGCGGTGGAGTACGGGTCCGGCACCAAGATGGCGGTCATCCGCACCGGCCCCACCACCGCGTACGTCGTCGAATCGCGGCGGGGTGTCCGGGCGGACAGCGGCGTCTGCTCGACCGGTGCGCTGGTCTACCGGGTCGACTCGTCCGTGGCGACCGGTGAGGGGCCGATCAGGGTCATGGACGCCAAGCCGAGTGCCACGCCCGCGTCGGGCTGCCGGCCGTTGGACGACGCCCCGTACTGGGCCGGTGAGTCGTTCACCGACTCCGCCGCGGGCGTCCGGATCGAGGTGTTGAGCGCCGACGGGTACGGCGAGACCGTGCGGATCACCAAGTCGTGATCGCCAAGTCATAGCGTCCCGGCGGCAGTTGTGGCCCCGCGCCCCCCCCCCCCCCCCCCGGTGCCCGGGGCCCCCCCCGGTGAGCCCCCGCCCCGGGGAAGGCACGTGGGGGGAGTGGCGCCACACCAGCCCCCCCCG
>NZ_JBHYIG010000129.1:0-26020 GCF_042740015.1 Streptomyces sp. NPDC059037 | reverse complement strand
TGCTGGCCGATGCTGGCGCAACCGGGGGGGGGGCGGGGGCGAAAGCGCCCGGGGGCCCCACCGGGCACCCCCGGGTCCCCCCCTCGTCCTGCGTGTCCAGCGCGGGTCCCTCAGAAGCCGTAGCCCATCCGCCGCGAGAGCTCCACCGCCGCGACGACCGTGCGCTTGGCGAGCTCGGTCAGCCGTTCGTCGGTCAGGCGGTACACCGGCCCCGACGCGCTGAGCGCCCCGATGACCTTGCCGTCGTGCGCGCGCACCGGGGCGGCGACGGCGGCCAGGCCCACTTCCAGCTCCTCCACGGCGATGGCGTACCCCTGCTCGACGACGGCCTCCAGCTCACCGCGCAGCGCCACCGTGCCGGTGACCGTGTGCTCGGTCAGGCGCGGCAGCGTACGGGCGACAAGCCCCTCGCGCAGCGTCGTCGGCAGGTGGGCCAGAAGGACCTTTCCGCTGGACGTGGCGTGCAGCGGAGTGCGTCTGCCCAGCCAGTTCTGCGCGGTCACCGACGCCGGGCCGCGGGCCTGCATGATGTTGACCGCGGCGTCGTCGTCGAGGATCGCGATGTTGACCGTCTCGCCCAGCTCGTCGGCGAGTTCACGGCAGACCGGGCCGCCCTCCTGGGAGATGTCCAGACGCACTGCCGCCGCCCCCGCGAGGCGCAGTACGCCGGCGCCCAGGAAGTACTTCCCGCGGTCCTTCGCCTGGCCGACCAGACCACGGTTCTCCAGGACGCCGAGGAGCCGGAAGGCCGTCGACTTGTGCACCCCCAGCTCGTCGGCGATCTCGGTGACCCCGGCCTCGCCGAGCCGGGCGAGTATCTCCAGGACGCTCACGGCACGGTCCACGGACTGGACGGACCCGGGGGCCGCCTTCTGCTGCTTCTCGCGTGACTCCCCGGGCTCGTTCTCGGGCGGCTCCTCATTCTGATCAGGCTGTTTCCGCGTGCGGGTCATATCTCAACTCTCACCACCTTGCGGCCTCTTGAAGCCGCATCTGCGGGAAGCCCTTGACGCGGTGGGCGTCCCGCCCGGATTCTGTTGCGCATAGCGCTCCCTCGTGCGCCATGTGAAACATCATGTTACCGAAGGGTCCTGTACCGAGAAGGTCTCAGGACCGGGCCAGCGAGATCTACGAGAGAGATCAAGAGAGGGGGGCCCATGATTCCCGTCTGCCGCCTTGAAGACCTCCCCGTGGGCGAATCCGTCCGTGTCGACACCACACCGCCCATCGCGGTGTTCAACGCCGAGGGCGAGATCTACGCCATCGACGACACCTGCAGCCACCAGGACGCCTCTCTCTCCGAGGGGTGGCTCGAAGGCTGTCTGGTCGAATGCCCGCTGCACGCCGCCTCATTCGATCTCCGTACCGGGCAGCCGACCTGCCTGCCCGCGCGCCGCGCCGTGCGCACCCACCGGGTGAGCGTCGACGACGGAACGATCCATGTCCACCTGGCAGCCGAGGAGGGCTCCGCCGCATGAGGACCATCACCGTGGTGGGCGCCTCGCTCGCCGGGCTCTACGCGGCGCGTGAGCTGCGCGCCCAGGGATTCGACGGCCGGCTCGTGATCGTCGGCGACGAGCCGCACCAGCCGTACGACAGGCCCCCGCTCTCCAAGGACTTCCTCACCGGCAGGTCGGGCGAGGCCCAACTGGCCCTCACCGACGGCCAGGAGACGGCCGAACTCGCCGCCGAGTGGCTGCTCGGGACGCGCGCCCGAGGCCTCGACCCGCGCGGCCGCACTGTCCTCCTCGACGACGGCAGGACCGTCCCGAGCGACGGCGTGGTCATCGCCACCGGGGCGTCCGCCCGCCGTCTTCCGGGGCCCGGCCTCGCGGGCGTGCACACCCTGCGCACGCTGGACGACGCCCGCGCCCTGCGCGCCGACTTGGCCGCCGGACCGCAGCGGGTCGTCGTGATCGGCGGCGGGTTCATCGGCGCCGAGACCGCGTCCTCGTGCGTGGCGCTCGGGCACGACGTGACGGTCGTCGAGGCCGCACCGCTGCCGCTGCTCCCGCAACTCGGCCCGGAGCTGGCCGCGGTGTGCGCGGGCCTGCACGCACGCGGCGGCGCGACGCTGCTGACCGGCACGGGCGTGGCGGCATTGCGCGGCGACACCGCCGTCCGCGCGGTGGAGCTGTCCGACGGCAGGCTGCTCCCCGCCGACGTGGTCGTCGTCGGCATCGGGGCCACCCCCAACACCGGCTGGCTCGCGGGCTCGACCCTCGCCCTGGACGACGGGGTCCTCTGCGACGACGGCTGTGTCACCGGGCTGCCGCACGTGGTCGCCGTGGGTGACGTGGCCCGCGTCGGCGGCAAGCGCGCCGAGCACTGGACGAGCGCCACCGAGCAACCCCGTGTCGCCGTACGCAACTTGCTGGCCGCGAGCACCGTCGAAACGGTCCGCCCTCTGCCGTACTTCTGGTCCGACCAGTACGGCTCCCGCATCCAGTTCGCGGGCCTGCGGCGGGCCGACGACACCGTGCGCCTGGTCGAGGGCTCGCCGGACGAGGGCGGCTTCCTCGTCGCGTACGAGCGGGAGGGGCGGACCACGGCGGTCCTCGCCGTCGACCGGCCACGCCCGTTCATGCGGATGCGACGCGCACTGGCGGCGGCCGCCGCGGAGCCGGCGGGGGTGCCTGCCGGGGTGTGAGCGGCTGGGGGGGGCAGCCCTCGCCCCTTCCGTCCCTCAGGAATGAGACGGCTCAGGAATGGGACAGCTGCCCCGCCCCGCCCCGAGTCCGTATGCGCTCCTTGCCGCGCGCCGCGGCCCGCGCCTGCCTGCGGGCGCGGCGCCGCTCACGCCGCAGCCTGCGTGCCGTGCTGCTGGGCACCGACACCACTCCGTGCCGCTGGTTGTACACCTGTCGTGTCACCCACACGTCGAGCACGCCCCAGGTGGCGACCACAGTGCTGGCCACGCTGCTGAGCACCATCGGGAAGGACAGCCAGGATCCCGCCACCGCGCTCAGGAACGCGATCATCGCCTGTATCAACGTCAGCGACACGATGATCACGGCGCGCACGGCGGCCGTACGCACCGGATCCGGCAGCCGCCGCCTGCGCGCCGGCTCCTCGATCCACAACTCCCTGCGACGCTCGCCGTCATCACCGACCGCGCCGTACGACTCCTTCCCGGCCGCGCCGTACGACTCCTCGGACGTCTCGACGTACGACTGCTCCGAAGTCTCGACGTACGACTCCTCCGAAGTCGCGTCGTCCCGTCGCCCGCCGTGCTGCTGCTCAGGCGCCCGCTGGCGCTCCGCCGTGCCCATCAACTCGTCACTCCCCCCGCTGCCCCGCCTGTGCCCCGTGGCCCACTCGCTGAGATGTCATCGGACCCGGCCCCTCGGTGGCTGCCCGAAATGCTCGGCTTTACGCCACCTCGGCACCGCATGCGGTCTCGGCGCACGCTGTCCCCAACTCCCTTACTGACAGACGAACGAGCGCCCCGGAAGATTCCCGAACGGCTTCGGCAAAGCGAAGAGATCCGGCCAACTGGGCACATCCGCACGGGGATTGTGCCCAGTGGCATGTGCCACACGCGGGATGCAATCTCCCGTAATGGAGGGACAACTTCGGACGTCCCTTTCGCGTCACGGCTGAAATCCGTCCGGACGTGCCTTCGAGTTGCCCCTGCGTCGGTAGTAGGCTCACGCCGTTTGTTGACGCACATGTGTGCCCCTGGCCATAGCGCGGCCGCAGGGGGCCGATCTGGGGGAGGCCATGCGCTTTCGCGGGAAGTCCATCCGCCGGAAGATCGTGGCATTGCTGCTGGTGCCGCTCATTTCGCTGACCGCGTTGTGGGGCTTCGCCACCTACGTCACCGGTCAGTCGGCCAAGAACCTGATCGACGTCGCGAACCTCGTCGACACGATCGGCTACCCGGTCGACGACACCGCCCAGGTCGTCCAGCAGGAGCGCCGCCAGACCCTCGTCTATCTCGCCGACCCCCGGGCCTCCGACGCGCTCGCCGCGCTGCGCCGCAGCCGCGCGGCCACCGACGACATGGTCGCCCAGGTGAGGCAGCGGGCCAAGGACCCGGACGTACGCGACGGGGTGTCCGGACAGTCCGCCGACCGGCTCGCCTCGATCCTCGACGCCTTCGACGGCATCGAGTCGCTGCGCCGCACCGTCGAAGAGGGCACCATCACCCGCGCCGGCGCGCTCAAGATGTACACGAAGCTGATCGACCCCTGCTACGGCTTCCTGATGACCCTCCAGGGCCTCGACGACGCGAAGCTCGACCGGCAGGGCCGCGCTCTCGTCGGAGTGGCACGCGCGCGTGAACTGCTCTCCCGCGAGGACGCGTTGCTCGGCTCCGCGCTCGTGGCCCGCCGCATCACCAAGGCCGAGATCCGGGAGATCGCCGACCTGCGGGCCCAGCGCACGCTGCTGTACGAGGTCAGCCTCGGCCAGTTGCCCGAGGACGAGCGCGGCCACTACGAGCGCTACTGGAACGGCGCCGAGACGACCCAGCTGCGGCGCGCCGAGAAGGACGTGGCCGAGTCCGCGGCCGGCACGCCGCGCGTGGTCACTTCGGCGCGCTGGGACGCCGCGGCGGGCAAGGCGCTCAAGGACCTCGCCGAACGCGGCGACGCGGCGAGCGACCGTCTTCAGGACCGCGTGGAGCCGGTGGCCGTCGGCGTGATCATCCGGGTCGCCGTGGCCGGTGTGTTCGGTCTGCTGGCGCTGCTGTTCTCGGTGTTCATGTCCCTGCGCATCGGCCGCAGCCTCATCCGTGACCTGCGCCGACTGCGACTGGAGGCCCATGAGGCTTCCGGCGTCCGGCTGCCCGGCGTGCTGCGCCGCCTCGCGGCCGGCGAACAGGTCGACGTGGAGACCGAGGCGCCCCGTCTGACGTACGAGAAGGACGAGATCGGCCAGGTGGGCCAGGCGCTCAACACCCTGCAGCGCGCCGCGGTCGAGGCCACCGTGAAACAGGCCGACCTGCGCCGCGGCGTCTCCGAGGTGTTCGTCAACCTCGCACGCCGCAGCCAGGTGCTCCTGCACAAGCAGCTCACCCTGCTCGACACGATGGAGCGCAGGACCGAGGACACGGACGAGCTCGCCGACCTCTTCCGTCTCGACCACCTGACGACCCGTATGCGGCGGCACGCCGAGGGTCTCGTGATCCTCTCCGGCGCCGCCCCCTCGCGGCAGTGGCGCAAGCCCGTCCAGCTCATGGACGTCGTCCGCGCGGCCGTCGCCGAGGTCGAGGACTACGAACGCATCGAGGTGCGCCGCCTGCCGCGCATCGCCGTCACGGGACCCGCGGTCGCCGACCTCACCCACCTGATGGCCGAACTCCTGGAGAATGCCACGGTGTTCTCGCCCCCGCACACCGCGGTGCAGGTCCTCGGGGAGCACGTCGCCAACGGCTTCACCCTGGAGATCCACGACCGGGGACTCGGCATGGCCGCCGACGCGCTCCTGGACGCCAACCTCCGCCTCGCCGAGACCCCGGAGTTCGAACTCTCCGACACCGACCGGCTCGGCCTCTTCGTAGTGAGCCGCCTCGCCCAGCGACAGCGCGTACGCGTCTCCCTGCAGCCCTCTCCGTACGGCGGGACCACCGCCGTCGTGTTCATCCCCGAGACGCTGCTCACGGACGACGTACCGGACACGAACGGCATCGGATTCCGGCTCGACCGGCCGCAGGCCAAGGACGCCGTGAACCGCGACAAGGCGGGCGACAAGGCGGCGGCCCTGGGCCAAGTGCCCGTCCAGCTGCCCGGGTTGCCCGCGTCCATCCTCGACGGTCCCGTCGAGCTGGAGGCGCCCGTCGGCATGGCGGACCTCGACGGCTTCCCCGGCGCCCTGGAGGACGAGGACAGCGAGCGCGGCGGCATCTTCCGCCCGCGTCGCCGCGTCGCCGGGGTCCCCGGAGGCGAGCAGCACCAGCAGGCCCGCGACGAGCGGGAGACCGGCCAGCGTGAACCCGTCCGCCCCGACGAGCCGTCCCCGGACGACGACCCCGCGGACGAGGGCCACCCGACCGACCCGGTGCCGCTGCCCCGCCGCAGGACCCCGAAGCTGGTCTCCTCGCACGGCCGCCCCGTGACGCACACCAGGAACCGGGGCACGGCCGCGGAGGACGAAGCGGCCCCGGAGAGCCCGGTGGGCCGCCCCCAGGGCGGCATCGCGGTGGAGAACACCCCCGTGGGACGTCCCCAGGGCGGTGCCTTGAACGCCGATCTCCCGGTACGGGACAGCGGCTCCGACGCCGAGGGCGACCCCGAGACGGCCGTTCCTGAGCTGCCGAGCCGGCTGCGCGGCCGTACCGCGACGGACGCCGTCGACCTGCCGCGCCGCCCCGAACCGCAGTCCGCCTGGCCCGATCTGTCGCCCCCGCACCGCGACGTCACCGCGTCCGACAGGACGCAGCCGGAGCTCCCCAGGCGCAGCCGGCGCACAGAGACCCCGGAGCGCCCCGCGCCGTCACCCGACGCCGGACAGGCGCCCACCCAAGCCCCCGGCGGACTGCCCCGGCGCGTCCGTCAGGCCAACCTCGCGCCTCAACTGAAGGACGGTCCCGACCAGCGCCCGGAGCGCGCACCCACGGCCGCGACCAGGCCGCAGGAGCGCGACGCCGACGAGGTACGCAGCCGGATGGCATCGCTCCAGCGTGGCTGGCAGCGCGGCCGTGAAGAGAACGCCGCGGGCGACGACGCCTCCGACGGCACAGCACCAGGAACGACATCTGAGGGGGACGGTCGATGACCGCACCGAAGGCCGACGCACGCATCGCCATGCCCGGGGGGTCGGGAGAGCTGAACTGGCTCCTCGACGACCTGGTGCAGCGGGTCGCCAGCATCCGCAAGGCGCTCGTGCTCTCCGGCGACGGCCTGCCGACCGGCGTATCGAAGGATCTGACCAGGGAGGACAGCGAGCATCTCGCGGCCGTCGCATCGGGGTTCCACAGCCTGGCCAAGGGCGTCGGACGCCACTTCGAGGCGGGCAGGGTCCGCCAGACCGTGGTGGAGCTCGACGACGCCTTCCTCTTCGTCACGGCCGCGGGCGACGGCAGCTGTCTCGCCGTGCTCTCGGACGCGGACTCCGACGTCGGTCTGGTCGCGTACGAAATGACGCTGCTGGTCAAGAGGGTGGGTGTGCATCTGGGTACGGCGCCGCGCACCGACCTGCCCACGGGAGGGTAGCGGGAGGGCATGAGCGAAGACGGTCAGGGGACACAGGGGACGCATCGCTGGTACGACGACGACGCCGGGCCCGTGGTGCGTCCGTACGCCATGACACGCGGCCGCACCACCAGTCCGGCCCAGCACCGCCTCGACCTGATCGCGGTCGTCATCGCCGAGGCCAGGGCCGACGACCCGGAGACCGACCAGACGCTGTCCCCGGAGCATGTGGACATCGTCGGGCTCTGCCGTGACAGCCCTCAGTCGGTGGCCGAACTGGCGGCCGAACTCGACCTTCCCATCGGCGTGATCCGGGTCCTCATCGGCGATCTCGTCGACGACGAACTGGTGCACGTGACACGTCCCGTACCCCCCGCGGAACTGCCCGACGAGAGTATTCTGCGCGACGTGATCAACGGCCTCCGGGCGCTCTGAACAGCGCGGAAGCGGGGAGTGAGACGTGACTGGCTGGCAGTTCTGGGTCGACAGGGGCGGCACCTTCACCGACATCGTCGCGCGGCGTCCGGACGGCCGGCTGCTCACCCACAAGCTCCTGTCGGACAACCCCGCGCGGTACGCCGACGCGGCCGTCGCGGGGATCCGCGAACTCCTCGCCGACACCCCCGGTGCGCCTGTGGAGGCCGTCCGCATGGGGACCACCGTCGCCACCAACGCCCTCCTGGAGCGCAAGGGCGAGCCCACCGCCCTGATCATCACCCGAGGCTTCGGCGACGCCCTGCGCATCGCGTACCAGAACCGCCCGCACATCTTCGCGCGCGAGATCGTCCTGCCCGCCGCACTGCACGAGCGCGTCATCGAGGTCG
This sequence comes from Streptomyces sp. NPDC059037, assembly GCF_042740015.1. Classification (NCBI taxonomy): domain Bacteria; kingdom Bacillati; phylum Actinomycetota; class Actinomycetes; order Kitasatosporales; family Streptomycetaceae; genus Streptomyces; species Streptomyces sp. NPDC059037. The sequence goes on along the minus strand of NZ_JBHYIG010000129.1, from coordinate 18,060 downwards.
ACGAACGCGTCACCGCAGACGGCGACGTGCTGCGCGCGCCCGACCTGGAGGCCCTCGCGGGACCGCTCCAGAAGGCGTACGACGACGGGATCCGCTCCGTGGCCGTCGTCTGCCTGCACAGCCATCTGTATCCCGCGCACGAGCGGGCGATCGGCGAACTCGCCGCGCGGACCGGCTTCCCCCAGGTCTCGCTCTCCAGTGAGGTGAGCCCGCTGATGAAGCTCGTCCCGCGCGGTGACACCGCCGTCGTCGACGCCTATCTGTCGCCCGTACTGCACCGCTACGTCCAGCAGGTCGCCGATGAACTGCGGGGCGTGCGGCTGATGTTCATGCAGTCCAACGGCGGCCTCACGGAGGCGGGCCAGTTCCGCGGCAAGGACGCGATCCTGTCCGGTCCCGCCGGCGGCATCGTCGGCATGGCCCGCATGTCGCGGCGCGCGGGCTTCGACCGGGTCATCGGCTTCGACATGGGCGGCACCTCCACGGACGTGTCGCACTACGCGGGCGAGTACGAACGGGTCTTCACCACGCAGATCGCGGGCGTACGCCTTCGCGCGCCGATGCTGGACATCCACACCGTCGCCGCGGGCGGCGGCTCCGTGCTGCACTTCGACGGCAGCCGCTACCGCGTGGGCCCCGACTCGGCGGGCGCGACGCCGGGCCCGGCGAGCTACCGGGGCGGCGGACCGCTCACCGTCACCGACGCGAACGTCGCGCTCGGCCGTGTCCAACCCGCCCATTTCCCCCGCGTGTTCGGACCGGACGGCGACCAGCCGCTCGACGAGACGCTCGTCCGCGACCGCTTCGCCGCCCTGGCCCGCGACATCCGGGAGCGCACCGGCGACGACCGCACCCCGGAGCAGGTCGCCGAAGGCTATCTGCAGATCGCGGTGGCCAACATCGCGGGCGCCGTCAAGCGCATCTCGGTCCAGAAGGGCCACGACGTCACGCGCTACGCCCTGACGACGTTCGGCGGCGCGGGCGGCCAGCACGCGTGCATGGTCGCCGACTCGCTGGGCATCCGCACCGTCCTCGTACCGCCCATGGCGGGTGTGCTCTCCGCGCTCGGCATCGGCCTCGCTGACGTCACGGCGATGCGCGAGCAGTCCGTGGAGGTCCGCCTTGAGCCGTCCGCGATGCCGCGCGTCCTGAAGACCGCCGACCACCTCGAGGAGGCGGCCCGCGCGGAACTCCTCGCCGAGGACGTGCCCGTGGACCGCGTACACGTCACGCGCCGTGCCCAACTGCGCTACGACGGCACCGACACCACGCTCACCGTGCGGCTCGCCGAACCGGACGCCATGATCCGTGCCTTCGAGGACCGCCACCGCACCACCTACTCCTTCACCCTGGACCGTCCCGTCGTCGTCGAGGCCCTCTCCGTGGAGGCCACCGGAGTCACCGAGCAGCCGGATCTCTCGGTGCTCGCCGGCGAGGCCCCGCGTGGCACACCGGAGACCGTCCGCCTGCACACGGGCGGCGCCTGGCGTGACGTACCCCTGCACCGCCGCGAGCAGTTGCCGCAGGGGGAGACCGTCACCGGACCCGCGATCATCACCGAGGCCAGTGCCACGACGGTCGTGGACGACGGCTGGCAGGCGGCCATGACCGACGAAGGACACCTGGTCATGGAACGCGTGGCGGAGCCCGAGGGTTCCACCGCGGGCACGGAGGCCGACCCCGTCCTCCTCGAAGTCTTCAACAACCTCTTCATGTCCATCGCCGAACAGATGGGCGCCCGCCTGGAGTCCACGGCCCAGTCGGTCAACATCAAGGAGCGCCTCGACTTCTCCTGCGCGCTCTTCGACCCGGACGGCAGTCTCGTCGCCAACGCCCCGCACATTCCCGTGCACCTGGGCTCCATGGGGACCAGCGTGAAGGAGGTCATCCGGCGCCGCGGCACGACCATGCGCCCCGGAGACACTTACGCCGTCAACGACCCGTACCACGGCGGCACCCACCTCCCCGACGTCACCGTCATCACGCCGGTCTTCGACGCCCCGGGGGAACACGGCACCCCGGGGGAGCGGATCCTCTTCTACGTGGCCTCCCGGGGGCACCACGCGGAGATCGGCGGCATCGCCCCCGGCTCCATGCCCGCCGACAGCCGCACGATCGAGGAGGAGGGCATCCTCTTCGACAACTGGCTGCTGGCGGAAGGCGGCCGGTTCCGCGAGGCCGAGACCCTGGCCCTGCTCACCGACGCCCCCTACCCCTCCCGCAACCCGGCCACCAACCTCGCCGACCTGCGCGCCCAGATCGCCGCCAACCAGAAGGGCGTCGACGAAGTCGCCCGCATGATCGAGAACTTCGGGCTCGATGTGGTCCAGGCGTACATGCGGCACGTCCAGGACAACGCCGAAGAGGCCGTACGCCGCGTCATCGACACCCTCGAAGAGGGCGAGTTCGCTTATCCAACCGACTCCGGAGCCGTCATCCGGGTGCGCGTCACGGTCGACCGCGAGAACCGCTCGGCGACGGTCGACTTCACCGGTACGTCACCCCAGCTCGCCACGAACTTCAACGCGCCCTTCGCGGTGGTCAATGCAGCCGTCCTGTACGTCTTCCGCACCCTGGTGGCCGAGGACATCCCGCTCAACGACGGCTGTCTGCGCCCTCTGCGCATCGTCGTGCCGCCGGGCTCGCTGCTCGCCCCCGAACCGCCGGCGGCCGTCGTCGCCGGGAACGTCGAGACCTCACAGGCGATCACCGGAGCGCTGTACGGCGCCCTGGGCGTCCAGGCCGAGGGCTCCGGCACGATGAACAACGTCACCTTCGGCAACGACCGCCACCAGTACTACGAGACCGTGGCGTCGGGATCCGGGGCCGGCGACGGGTTCGACGGCGCGTCCGTCGTCCAGACCCATATGACCAACTCCCGGCTCACCGACCCCGAAGTCCTGGAGTGGCGGCTGCCCGTGCTCCTGGAGGAGTTCGCGGTGCGGCACGGCAGCGGCGGCGAAGGGCGGTGGCGCGGCGGGGACGGGGCCGTACGGCGCATCCGCTTCCGCGAGCCGATGACCGTCTCCACGCTGTCGCAGCACCGCAGGGTGGCGCCGTACGGCATGGCCGGCGGCAGCCCGGGCGCCCTCGGCACGGGCCGTGTGGAGCGCGCCGACGGCGGCGTGCTCGCGCTCGACGGAAGCGACTCGGCCGACCTGGGCGCCGACGACGTACTCGTGATCGAAACCCCTGGTGGCGGCGGATACGGACCGGCCCCGCGCGACACCACAGACGCACCTGACACCCCCGAAGCACGTGACACCCCCGGCGCACGTGCCACCACTGATGCAGGAGAAGCGAGCGATGATCTTCAAGCGTTCTGAGCGCGGCAAGGCCCCCGTCGAGCCGGTCACGCTGAAGATCCTGGTGGCAGGCGGGTTCGGCGTCGGCAAGACGACCCTCGTCGGCGCGGTCAGCGAGATCAAACCGCTGCGCACCGAGGAGCCGCTCAGCGAGGCGGGCCGCCCCGTCGACGACACCAGCGGCGTCTCGGGCAAGCACACCACCACGGTCGCCATGGACTTCGGCCGCATCACGCTCCGCGAGGACCTGGTGCTCTACGTTTTCGGCACCCCGGGGCAGGACCGCTTCTGGTTCCTCTGGGACGAGCTGGCCACGGGGGCGCTCGGCGCCGTGGTCCTCGCCGACACCCGCCGCCTGGAGGACTGTTTCGCCGCCGTCGACTACTTCGAGCGGCGCTCCATACCCTTCGTCGTCGGCGTCAACTGCTTCGATGGGGCGTCCCGTTACCCCGCCGAAGCGGTGCGCCAGGCGCTCGACCTCGACCCCGAGGTGCCCGTGCTGCTGTGCGACGCCCGCGAGCGGCAGTCCGTCAAGGAGGTCCTGATCGGCGTCGTGGAGCACGCGATGTCGGTGGCCGCCGCGACCAGGGAGCCCGCGACCACCTGACTCCGCAGGCAGCGCCACGGCCCGTACCCCCGCCGACCGGGGTACGGGCCGCGGTCATTCTCGGCTCAGCCCGTGCCGTCCTCGTGCCAGCCGAAGCTCCGCTCCACCGCCTTGTGCCAGTTGTGGTACTCGCGGTCACGCGACTCCGCGTCCATCACCGGGGTCCACTCCACGTCCCGCTGCCAGTGGGCCTTCAGCTCGTCCAGGTCGTTCCATACGCCGGTCGCGAGCCCGGCGGCGTACGCGGCACCCAGACACGTCGTCTCGGAGACCCGCGGCCGGATCACCGGAACGCCGAGCACATCCGCCTGATGTTGCATCAGCAGATTGTTCTTGGTCATCCCGCCGTCCACCTTCAGGCTCCGCAGCTGCACCCCGGAGTCCTGGTACATGGCGTCGACGACCTCGCGGGTCTGCCAGCTGGTCGCCTCCAGGACGGCGCGGGCGAGGTGCGCCTTGGTCACGTACCGGGTGAGGCCGGTGACGACGCCGCGCGCGTCCGAGCGCCAGTAGGGCGCGAAGAGGCCGGAGAACGCGGGCACGATGTACGCGCCGCCGTTGTCCTCCACGCTCGCGGCGAGGGGCTCGATCTCGTCGGCGCTGCGGATGATGCCGAGCTGGTCGCGGAACCACTGCACCAGGGCGCCGGTGATCGCGATGGCCCCTTCGAGGCAGTAGACGGGCGCCTCGGAGCCGATCTTGTAGCCCATGGTCGTGAGCAGCCCGCTCTTGGAGGGGACGGGCCTGTTCCCGGTGTTGAGCAGCAGGAAACTGCCCGTTCCGTACGTGTTCTTGGCCGTCCCGGTGTCGTAGCAGGCCTGGCCGAAGATCGCCGCCTGCTGGTCGCCGAGCGCGGAGGCGACCGGCACTCCGGAGAGCTGCCCGACCGCTGTGCCGTACACCTCGGCCGACGACCTGATCTCCGGCAGGATCGCCTCGGGGACGTTCATCGCGGACAGGATCGACTGGTCCCACTGGAGCGTGGCCAGGTTCATCAGCATGGTGCGCCCGGCGTTGGTGACGTCGGTGACGTGGACGCCGCCGTCGGTGCCGCCGGTGAGGTTCCAGATCAGCCAGGAGTCGATGGTGCCGAAGGCTATCTCGCCGCGCTCGGCGCGGGCCCGCAGACCGGGCACGTTGTCGAGCAGCCAGGCGGCCTTGGGCCCGGAGAAGTAGCTCGCGAGCGGCAGTCCGGTCTGCTCGCGGAACCGGTCCTGGCCGTCCGCGCCGCCCAGTTCGTTGCAGAGGGCCGACGTCCGGGTGTCCTGCCAGACGATCGCGTTGTGCACGGGCTTGCCCGTGGCGCGGTCCCACAGGACCGTCGTCTCGCGCTGGTTGGTGATGCCGAGGGCGCTGAGCTGGTCGGCACGCAGCCCGGCCTTGGCGATCGCCCCGGCGACCACCGCCTGCACCTTGGACCAGATCTCGGTGGCATCGTGCTCCACCCAGCCCGGCTTGGGGAAGATCTGGCGGTGCTCGCGCTGGTCGACGGCGACGATCTCGCCCGCGTGATTGAAGATGATGCAGCGGCTTGAGGTGGTGCCCTGATCGATGGCGGCGACGAACTTCTCGGAGTTGTCCGGCATGGCTACCCCTTGAGTCAGCTTGAGTCAGAAGGCTGCGTTGTAGATGAGACCTGCGAGGGCTCCGCCGATCAGGGGCCCGGCCACGGGGATCCAGGCGTAACTCCAGTCGGATGTGCCCTTGTTCGGGATCGGCAGGAACGTGTGCACGATGCGCGGCCCCAGGTCGCGGGCCGGGTTGATGGCGTAGCCGGTGGGCCCGCCGAGCGAGAGGCCGATGCCGACGACCAGGAACGCGACGATCAGTACGAGCGTGCCCGACTCGCCGAGGCCCTTGGTCAGGCCGAAGGCGAGCAGCGGAAGCACCAGGCCGATCGTCGCGATGATCTCGGTGAGCAGGTTGGCGACCGGATTACGGATCTCCGGGATGGTGGAGAAAATGCCCAGGGTCGGCAACGGCTCGTCCACGCTCTCCCCGTCGCTCTTGCCGCCGCGCGGCACATTGGCGTTGAACTGCGCGAAGTAGACGAGGTACGCGAGTACGGCACCGATCATGGCGCCGATCATCTGCCCGAGCAGATAGATCCAGACCTTGTCCCACTTCTCGGATTCGACGGCGATGCCGATCGTGACGGCCGGGTTGAGATGGCCGCCGGAGAGCGGCGCGGCGGTGTACGCGCCCGCGAGCACGCCGAAGCCCCAGCCGAAGGCGATGACGATCCATCCGGAGGCTTTCGCCTTGGAATAGTTCAGGGTGACGGCGGCGCATACGCCGGCGCCGAAGAGAATCAGAATCGCGGTGCCGATGATCTCACCGACGAAGATGTCCCCATTCGAGTACATGGCGGCTCCTAGGCCCTCGCCCGGGGCGCTGGTCCCCGGTACTCCGTGCAGGGTGCGTTCCCACGACTACTGCCTGGCTACGCCCAGCGACTTCAGCCGAGGGCAGGAGTGTCCCGCGCCCCGCCCGGCATCGATGGCGAGCGTGCCGTCGCAGTCGAATCGCCCATGGGGGATGACCCGCTGAACAGGCCCTTCATACAGACCCTTCGCGCGTACAGGGGCCCTGAATGGCGCGGAGCCGAAGTGCGGCGATGCCGACTGACACCGGAAGTGTTCACCGGTGGTGATGGAGCGTCAAGGTCGCGGACGGCAACGGTTAACCGGCGCGATGCCTTCCTCAGTACAGACCTGCCGATGACCGGTGGCGGGACTCAGCGCACCGCCACGACCGAGGATCCGTGGCCGAACAGCCCTTGGTTCGCGGTGATCCCCACGCGCGCCCCCGGCACCTGCCGCGCCCCCGCCGCACCGCGCAACTGCCAGGTCAGCTCGCACACTTGGGCGATGGCCTGAGCGGGGACGGCCTCTCCGAAGGACGCGAGTCCGCCACTGGCATTGACCGGTATGCGACCGCCCGGAGCGGTCGCCCCCTCCCGCAGCAGCTTGGCCCCCTCGCCCTCACCGCACAGCCCCAGGTCCTCGTACCACTGCAGTTCGAGAGCGGTGGACAGGTCGTACACCTCCGCCAAGGAGAGGTCGTCCGGCCCGATGCCCGCTTCCTCGTACGCGGCATGCGCGATGGAGGCACGGAAGGTCAGATCGCCCGGCGGCACGGCGGCCGCCGAGTCCGTCGCGATGTCCGGCAGGTCCAGGACGGTGTTCGGGTACGTCGGCGTGACCGTGGACACCGCGCGGATCCGCACCGGGTCCGCCGCGCCGTGCCGCCGTGCGAACTCCATGCTGGAGAGCACGAGCGCCGCCGCTCCGTCGGAGGTCGCGCAGATGTCGAGCAGCCGCAGCGGATCGGCGACCGTGGCGGACTCGGCCACTTCCTGCGCCGTGACGGTCTTGCGGTAGCGCGCGTTCGGATTGAGCGATCCCGCGGCCGCGTTCTTCACCTTGACCTGGGCGAAGTCCTCCAGTGTGTCGCCGTGCACGGCCATCCGGCGGCGCGCGTAAAGGCCGAAGTAGGCGGGGTTGGTGGCGCCCAGGACCCGGAACCGGAGCCAGTCGGGGTCGTCGTGACGGTCCCCGCCCGCGGGCCGGAAGAACCCCTTGGGCGCGGCATCGGCCCCGACCACCAGGACGACATCGGCCAGGCCCGAAAGGATCTGCGTACGCGCCGTGTTGATCGCCTGGGCTCCGGAGGCGCACGCGGCGTACACGCTCGACACCCGCGCGCCCTGCCAGCCGAGCGCCTTCGCGAACGTCGCCCCCGCCACGTACCCCGGATACCCGCCGCGCACGGTGTCCGCACCGACGACCGAACCCACCTCGCGCCAGTCGAGGCCGGCGTCGGCGAGGGCCGCGCGGGCCGCCGACGTGCCGTACTCGATGAAGCTCCGGCCCCACTTGCCCCACGGGTGCATGCCCGCGCCGAGCACCGCCACCTCGCTGGTCATGCGCTCACCCCCACCGGCCGCCAGTACCACGTCGTCCAGGTCGTCTCCGCGTCCTCGTTGAGCACGCCGGGGACGACCTCCACCTCCATGCCGACCTCCAGATCGGCGACGGTGACCCCCGGAACCGTCTGTCCGAGCACCACCATGCGCTCGGCCTCGAGCTCCACAGCGATCAACGTGTAGGGACGCCAGGTGAGTTCCGGATCCGACACATAGGGCGCGGGAGGCCGGTAGCGGCTGTCGGTGTACGACCAGACGCGGCCGCGCCGCGAGAGCGGCACCTCGTCGAGCTCGCCGCCCGAGCAGCCGGGATTGCGGCAGAAGCCGTCCTCGCGGGGGAAGAAGACACAGGCGCACGCCGAGCAGCGCGTGCCCAGAAGACGGAAGTTGTCTCCCTCCCCGGCGAACCAGTCGGCCACCACGGGAGTACGCGTACGCGACAAGGCTCCTCCACGACACTGGATCTGACGGAACGTCAGAAGTGTGCCATGGGCAACCGGATCCCGTCAGTAGCGCTGCAGTTCCTACTTCCCGTTCAGTGAGCGGCGCGCGACGGGGAAGTCGAAGTAGGTGTCGGGGAAGAGCTCGGGCTTGTAGGTGAAGTGCCACCACTCCTCGGGGAGGTTCACGAACCCGACCTCGGTCAGCGTGCCCCGCAGCAGATCCCGGTTGGCCCGCTGCTCACCGGTGACACGCGGGTCGTCCGTGTGGGAGAGGGTGTCGAAGCAGTCGAACCCCGTCCCCATGTCCACGGAGTTGTCGGGGAAGCGCTCGTCCTGGGGTCCGTAGCAGGGCGTGAGCGCCTCTCCGGGGACGTAGGGGCGTGTGGGCAGGGCGGGCAGCTTCACGACCGTCAGATCGAGCGTCGAGCCGCGGCTGTGCCCGGACTTCGCGGCGATGTAACCGTCCTCGAACAGCCGCGACTTGTCGACATGGGGATAGAACTCCGCCTTCATGCGCTCGTCGTCGAGGTCCTCGGCCCAGCGCACGAACTGGTCGACGGCCCGCTGCGGCCGGTAGCAGTCGTACACCTTCAGGGAGTAGCCCTCGCGCAGCAGCTTGCGCTGGGCCTTGTGCAGCGCCTTGGCCGCCGGCTCCGTGAGGATGCACATCGGCTTCTTGTAGCCGTCGATGGGCTCGCCCACGAAGTTGTGCGGCGTGACGTAGCGCATCTCCTGGATGATCGTCGGGTCGACGTCGCGCAACGCCACGAACCCGTCAGGGGCCTTGGGTTCGGGCTTCGCGTGGGCGGGCGCGGAGGTGACGGCCACGGCAAGGAGAGCGGTGGCGGTGACGGCGAGATTCCGCGGGGCGGAGGCAATTCCTGTCATGAACCCTGCATCTATCAGGATCAGGTCCCGGAGCGAAAGACCGGCACCGGGGCCATCGGATACAGTCCGCGGCGTGTCCGCATCCCAGCACCGCGCCAACCCCGTTCCGGACTCCCACTGTTCGAGCTGCGGGGCGCGCTACGGAGAGCACCTGACCGGCTGGCCCCGCACCTGCCAGGACTGCGGCGCCGTGGCCTACCGCAATCCGCTGCCCGTAGCGGTGGCCCTTCAGCCCGTGTACGACACCAAGGGCACCGCCCTGGTCGTTGTGACCCGCACCATCGCCCCCGCGCGCGGGGGAGTCGCCCTCCCCGGAGGCTTCATCGACGACCGGGAGGACTGGCGGCACGCCGTCGTCCGCGAGCTCAAGGAGGAGACGGGCATCAGCGCGGCGAGCCACGACGTCCGCCTCGCCGATGCGCTGAGCGCGCCCGACGGATACCTGCTGCTCTTCGGCCTGCTCCCGGAGCGCCCGGCGGCGGAGCTGCCCCGCTCCGCCCCGACGGACGAGACGGACGGCTGGCACCTCCTCCACCGCCCGGCCGAACTCGCCTTCCCTCTGCACACGCTGGCGGTGCGCGCCTGGTTCGACGGGCGCTACTGACACCCCAGGGGGAGCGCCACCGTCCGTCGCCGATGGCTACGGGGAAGCCTGCGCCACACCTCGGACCGTCACCGGCAGCCCCACATCGCCCGCGGCCTCCTCGCCGTCCCTGCCGTCCCGTTCGACCACTACACGCCCGTCGATCCACCGCGCGGCGAACCGCTCGATGTCCGGCTCCTGCCACCCGTCACCGGCGTCCCTGATCACGAGGCCGCCACCGGTACGCCCCGGAGCGGGCGCCCACACCTCCAGTTCGAGCCCTCCGTCGGCGCCCCGCACCGGCAGCACCGCACCGGCCCGCGCGAGCACCGGCACCCGGGAGAGCGGCGCCTCCAGGACCACCCGGGCAGGTCCTTCGTGCGCCTTCCCGGTGGCCGTGTCGTACCAACGTCCCCGAGGCAGCCGCACCGTGCGGCGGACGGCTCCCGGTTCGAGCACCGGCGCCACCAGGAGACTGTCCCCGAGCAGGAACGCGTCCTCGCAGTCACGCAGCGCCCGGTCCTCCGGACTGCCCCACCACAAGGGCCGCACGTACGGCGTCCCCGTACGCCGCGCCAGGTGCGACAGCGTCACGAAGTACGGCAGCAGCCGCCGGCGCTCGACGAGCGCCACGCGCGCGTGCTGCAACACGTCGGGGCCGAACTCCCAGGGCTCCCTGCGCCCGGCCCGCAGCGCCGCGTGCGTACGGAACAGCGGCAGATACGCCCCCAGTTGGAACCACCGCAGATACAGCTCGGGCGACGGATGGCCGTCGAACCCGCCCACGTCGGGTCCCGAATACGGAACGCCGCACAGCCCCAGACCGAGGACCAGCGCCAGCGAGGCCCGCAGGCCCGGCCAGCCCGTGGCCACATCCCCGGACCAGGTCCCTCCGTAGCGCTGCATCCCCGCCCACCCGGAGCGCGAGAACACGAACGGCCTCTCCTGGGGATGCAGTTCACGCAGCCCCTCGTACCCGGCACGGGCCATGCCGAGGCCGTACACGTTGTGCGCCTCCCGATGGTCGCCGCCCCGCCCCTCCAACGCGTGCCGGGCCGAACGCGGCAACGTCGGCTCCCCGAAGGCGGCGAACGACACGGGCTCGTTCATGTCGTGCCAGAAGCCCGCGAAACCCTGCGCCAGACGCTCCTTGTAGAGCCCGCCCCACCACTCCCGCACCCGTGCGTCGGTGAAGTCCGGAAACACCGCCTCACCCGGCCAGACGACCCCGCGCACCGTCCGCCCCTCCGCATCCCGCACAAACGCGTCGGACGCGGTGCCGCTGTCGTACACCTCGTTGCCCCGTTCGGCCTTCACCGCCGGGTCGACGATCGACACCAGCCGCACACCGCCTTCGAGCAACTCGTCGGCCAGCTGCGGCAAATGAGGATAGGTCTCCTTGTCGACGGTGAACACCTGATGCGCTTCGTAGTGGTCGATGTCCAGATGGACGGCGTCCAGCGGCAGCTCCCGATCCCGGTAGCCCGCCACGATCCGCCGCACCTCCTGCTCACCGCCGAAGCCCCAGCGGGCGTGGTGGTGCCCGAGCGCCCAGGCGGGCGGCAGCGCCGGCGGCCCCGTCAGGGAGGCCCAGGTGTGCAGCACGCGCGCGGGAGTGCCCACCATGACCCAGCACCGCAGCGGCCCGCCCGCCATGCGCACCTGGCACGAACCCGGCCGGTCGTGTCCCGATCCCGCACCCTCCCGGCCCTCGCGCACCGCCACGGTCCCGTCCCACGTGTTGTCGTGGAAGACCAGGTGGCAGCCGACATCGGCCACCACCAGCTGCACGGGCATGGTGATGTACAGCGGTCCGTCACCGGGCCCGAACGCACCCCCGGGGTCGGAGTTCCACAGCCGGTACGTCCCGTCCCGCAGCCGCGGCCCCTGCGCGCGCCCCCCGAGCCCGAAGAACCGCGCGTCCGCCGCCACTTGCGACCGCTGGAACCAGCGCGGCGCGCCCCCGCCGACCGGCTCCCACCAGCGCGGCGGCAGATCACGGCGCAGCATCAGACCGCCGGGTGTGCGCAGCTCGACGGCACCGTGCCGCGAGATGACAACCGTCGCCCGCTCCGACACCACCCGCCAGCCGCCCTCCTTGTCGGGCTCGAGGACGGCCCGCGGATCCGCATCGGGACTCCCGTTCACCAACCCGTACGAAGGATCGGGCTCCGCCCCGTCCCACCCCCAGAAGATGGCCCCGCCCGTCGTGACCCGCACCCGCAGCTCGGAACGGGCGAACCGCACGACCCCGCCCCCGGGCCCCGGCTCGACGCCCGTCACCGGACCGGGCACCCGCGCGCGCTCGACACCCCGGGGGGTGAGCCCGGCCGCGTCCGCCCGTTTCATCCGCCAAGAGGACCGCACCGTACGCAACCCCTGCGCCGTACCGACCAAACCGACCGCCTTCATCGAACGCACCAGGTCACGACCGTTCATGCTGCTCACCCTGCCACCGAAGAAGCCGTGTGTGTGGATCGTTCAGCTGCCGTTCACCTGGGGTGACGGCACACAGCCGCCGCGCCGACTGTGTGAGGCTCACCCTGGTGCCGAAATCGATCACATGGCATCGTCCTTTTCAGCCGTGTCGCGCGCACACCAGCACGCGCGCACCACACACGCATACGACGCGTAAAGCCCGGGAGCCGCCCCATGTCCTCAGCGAACCCTTCAGCGCTCTGGCAGCCCGACCAGGATCGGATCGCCGGCGCGCGGATCACACGCTTCCAGGCGTGGGCCGCCGAGCACTACGGAGCGCCCGCCGACGGAGGCTACGCGGCATTGCACCGCTGGTCGGTGACGGAACTGGACACGTTCTGGAAGGCCGTCACCGACTGGTTCGACGTACGGTTCTCGACGCCCTACGCGCGCGTGCTCGGCGACCGCTCCATGCCGGGCGCCGAATGGTTCCCCGGGGCCACGCTCAATTACGCCGAACACGCCCTGCGCGCCGCGGAGGATCCCACGCGCGCGGGCGAGCCCGCCCTCCTCCATGTTGACGAGACCCACGAGCCGGTCCCGGTGACCTGGGCAGAGCTGCGCCGCCAGGTCGGCTCCCTGGCGGCGCAGCTGCGCGCACTCGGCGTACGCCCCGGAGACCGCGTCAGCGGCTACGTCCCGAACATTCCGCAGGCCGTCGTCGCCTTCCTGGCCACCGCCGCAGTCGGCGCCGTCTGGACTTCCTGCGCCCCGGACTTCGGCGCCCGCAGCGTCCTCGACCGCTTCCAGCAGGTCGAACCGGTCGTCCTGTTCACCGTCGACGGCTACCGCTACGGCGGAAAGGAACACGACCGCAGCGACGCCGTCGCCGAGCTGCGCCGCGAACTGCCCACCCTGCGCGCCGTCGTCCACATCCCGCTGCTTGGCACCGAGGCCCCCGAAGGCGCCCTGGAGTGGTCCGCACTCACCGCGTCGGACACCGCCCCCGTCTTCGAACCGGTCCCCTTCGACCACCCTCTGTGGGTGCTCTACTCGTCCGGCACGACGGGTCTGCCCAAGGCCATCGTCCAGTCCCAGGGCGGCATCCTCGTCGAACACCTCAAGCAGCTCGGCCTGCACTGCGACCTGGGCCCCGACGACCGCTTCTTCTGGTACACGTCCACCGGCTGGATGATGTGGAACTTCCTCGTCTCCGGCCTCCTCACGGGCGCCACGATCGTCCTCTACGACGGCAGCCCCGGCTATCCCGACACCGGCGCCCAGTGGCGCATCGCCGAACGCACGGGGGCCACCCTCTTCGGCACCTCCGCCGCGTACGTCATGGCCTGCCGCAAAGCGGGCGTGCACCCGGCCCGCGACTTCGACCTCTCGCGCGTCCAGTGCGTCGCCACCACCGGCTCCCCGCTGCCGCCCGACGGATTCCGCTGGCTGCACGACGAGTTCGCGGACAGGAAGGGCGGCCTCTGGATGGCCTCCGTCAGCGGCGGCACGGACGTGTGCTCCTGCTTCGCCGGCGCGGTTCCGACCCTGCCCGTCCACATCGGCGAACTCCAGGCCCCCGGCCTCGGCACCGACCTCCAGTCCTGGGACCCCCAGGGCAAGCCCCTCGTCGACGAGGTCGGCGAACTCGTGGTCACCAACCCGATGCCGTCCATGCCGATCCACTTCTGGAACGACCCCGACGGCAGCCGCTACCACGACAGCTACTTCGACACCTATCCCGGAGTCTGGCGCCACGGCGACTGGATCACCCTGACCTCGCGCGGCTCGGTGGTGATCCACGGCCGCTCCGACTCCACGCTCAACCGCCAAGGCGTACGCATGGGTTCGGCCGACATCTACGAGGTCGTCGAACGCCTCCCGGAGATCCGCGAATCCCTCGTCATCGGCGTCGAAGAACCCGAAGGCGGCTACTGGATGCCGCTCTTCATCCACCTCGCCGCAGGCGCCACCCTCGACGACGCTCTGCGTGACCGCATCAAGCAGTCGATCCGCACACAGCTCTCCCCGCGCCACGTGCCCGACGAGATCATCGAGGTCCCCGGCATCCCGCACACCCTCACCGGCAAGCGCATCGAGGTCCCGGTCAAGCGCCTGCTCCAAGGCGCCGCGCTGGACAAGGCGGTCAACGCGGGATCGGTCGACAACCTCGAACTGCTCCGCTTCTACGAGGAACTGGGTCGCCGACGCTCATGATCAACTCCCGTCCTTCGGTCGTTGTCAGTGCCTCCCGTTACTGTGAGTGAGCATTGATCAACGGATCGCAGGGGGAATCATGGGCCGCACGCAGCACAGCACCATGCGACGCGCACTGCGCCGCGAAGTCGCCGGAACCATCGGCCTGTTGGCCGACGAGGAGGACTTCGCGGCGATGCGCCGCTACCGCACCTTCACGTTCGACGACCACACCACCTACCTGAGCCAGGCCGAAGGCCTGCTCCGCTCCCTCGCCTCCGACGGCCGGCACACCACCATCGCGCTCTTCGACCCAGAGGAGTACGAGGAATACTGCGCAGACAGCGGCCTGGAACCGGACGCACCGGCCAGCCGCACCCGCTTCACCGCAGAGCTGGCCTCCACCGGGCCCACCGTCCCCTACGACGGCCAGCCGCTCTCGGAGCTCCTGCCCGACCTTGTCGACGAGGCGGTCCGCCAGGCCACCTGGGAGTACGCCACGATGCTCCTGGCCGGGCTCGGCGCGTGCGCGGTCTGCGGCGAGGACATCGGCAGGGCCGCCTTCGACCGGGCATCGGACCTGCTCGTCCGGCTCCTCGACACCACAGGTCCCGGCACCCGGCACCTGGTCTGCAGCCTGCCCGCCGCCCAGGAGACGCTCCTCGCCGCGCTGCACGTCGAACAGGACACCGAGGCCATCACACGGTTCGACGAAACCGAAGCCCTGGAGTTGACCACGGTCCTCGCCGTCGGCATCGCCACCCACGGAGTCGCGGGCCTGGTGATGCGCACGACGGCCGACGGCAGGCCGGACCGCGTCCAAGGCTGGCGCCTGCACGGCGAGCGCCTGCTGCCCCTCACCGCGGCCGAAGTCTTCGACGCGTACTGCACGGACGCCATCTCGGGCGACCTCGTCGCCCCGGAATCCGGCGTCGACTACTGCGCGGCCTCGCCCATCGGAGACGACGCGACCGAAGGGGGACACCGCCACTGAACGCCCGAGGGGCGCCCCACCCGCATCGGATGGAACGCCCCTCGCACGTCATTCAGCGGACCGAGCGGCCCGCAGGCACCTGTTACTCGCCGGACAGAACCGCCTGAGCGGCCTTCCGCGCGTCCTCGGCGCTGTCCGCGGCACGCGCGGCGGCCGCAGCGCGCTCGCACTGGGCCAGCGTGTACTTGCCGAGCGTCGCCCGCACGTAAGGAATGGACGCCGCACCCATGGAAAGGGAGGTGACGCCGAGACCGGTCAGCACACACGCGAGCAGCGGGTCGGACGCCGCCTCGCCACAGACACCACAGCTCTTGCCCTCGGCCTTGGCCGACTCGGCGGACAGCGCGACCAGGTCGAGCAGCGCGGGCTGCCACGGGTCCTGCAGCCGCGACACCGCGCCCACCTGACGGTCGGCCGCGAAGGCGTACTGGGCCAGGTCGTTGGTGCCCAGCGAGAGGAACTCGACCTCCTGCAGGATCGAGCGCGCCCGCAGAGCCGCCGACGGAATCTCCACCATGGCGCCGAACTTGGCCTGCAGCCCCGCCTCGCGACACGCGTCCGCGAACGCCTTGGCGTCGGCACGGTCCGCGACCATCGGAGCCATGACCTCGAGGTAGACAGGCAGCCCCTCAGAGGCCTTGGCAAGCGCGGTCAGCTGCGTACGCAGCACATCGGGGTGCTCGAGCAGCGACCGAAGCCCCCGCACACCGAGCGCCGGGTTCGGCTCATCGGCGGGCGTCAGGAAGTCGAGCGGCTTGTCGGCGCCCGCGTCGAGCACACGCACCACGACCCGGCCCTCGGGGAACGCCTCGAGCACCTTGCGGTACGCCTCGACCTGCTTCTCCTCCGACGGCGCCTTGGTGCTGTCGTCGAGGAACAGGAACTCGGTACGGAAGAGACCGACACCCTCGGCACCGGCCTCCACCGCCGCAGGCACGTCGGCGGGACCGCCGACGTTGGCGAGCAGCGGCACCTTGTGACCGTCGGACGTCGCACCCGGACCGGTCGACGCGGCAAGCGCGGCCTTCCGCTCGGCGGCCGCGGCCTCCATCTCGCTCCGCTTCTCCGCACTCGGGTCGACGAAGATCTCACCGGTGCTGCCGTCCACGGCGACGACGGTGCCCTCGGCGAGCTCACCCGCACCCGGCAGAGCGACAACGGCGGGCACACCGAGCGCCCGCGCGAGAATCGCGCTGTGACTGGTCGGCCCGCCCTCCTCGGTGACGAAGCCGAGCACCAGCGCGGGGTCAAGGAGCGCAGTGTCCGCGGGCGCAAGATCGCGCGCGATCAGGACGTAGGGCTCATCGCTGTCCGGCACACCCGGCATCGGAACGCCGAGCAGCCGCGCGACGATGCGATTCCGTACGTCATCGAGGTCAGCGACACGACCAGCCATGTACTCACCGGCACCGGCAAGCAGTTCGCGGTAGTGGGAGAACGCGTCGTAGATGCCGCGCTCCGCCGTGCTGCCGACCGTGATGCGGCGGTCGACGTCGGACATGAGCTCGGGGTCCTGGGCGATCATCGCCTGCGCCTCGAGTACGTGCTGCGCCTCCCCACCGGCCAGATTGCCGCGCGCGATCAGATCGGCCGCGACAGCCTCCACGGCCTGCCGGGCGCGCCCCTGTTCGCGCTCGGCCTCTTCCGCGGGAATCTGCTTGGCCGGCGGCTCGAGCACCGCCGTCCCCATGTGCCGAACTTCGCCGATCGCCACACCGTGGCTCACGCCGACGCCTCGCAGCGTTGTCTCCATTTCACCCGTCTCCAATAGAGCGGCGGGCCCAGCCGCCGCGGTGGATGTCCTACCTGCCGTCAGGGACGGCGATGACGTCACTTCCAGCTGAAGAGAGAGTCCCCGGCCTTGACGTCGCCATCCTCGACGAGCCCGCTGAGGGACTCGGCGGTGGCCTCGAGTGCCACGATCGGGCAGATAGGAGACTTGCCGGCCGCCTCGACGCTCGCCGGGTCCCAGCGCACGATCTCCTGGCCGCGCTGCACGGTGTCACCCTTGTTGACGAGCAGCTCGAAGCCCTCACCATTGAGCTGTACGGTGTCGATGCCCAGGTGCGTCAGCACGCCGTGCCCCTGGTCGTCCACGACGACAAAGGCATGGGGGTGAAGCGAGACGACGATGCCGTCGACGGGGGCGACAGCCGCCGAGGGTTCACGCGCGGGATCGATGGCCGTACCGGGGCCGACCATTGCACCGGAGAACACGGGGTCCGGTACCGCGGCGAGCCCGATGGCGCGTCCTGCAAGCGGTGACGTCACGCTGGTCATGGCATGCCTCCCAGGGGGCGGAGATTCGTAGCCGCCGTCACTGCCTGTCCCGGACGGCGCACTGTTCAGAAGAGTAAGTCATAAAAAGTCCCGGTTCCGCGCGAGAGGTCCCGGTTGACTGAGTAGGGGCACTGCACAAACGATTTGCGGCCACCCCGGCGCCCCATGTACAGTCGGACTCCTGCCTGAGGCGAGCGACGCGGTCAAGCGTCCGGACTCGGCAGCACCTATCGAGTCAG
This sequence comes from Streptomyces sp. NPDC059037, assembly GCF_042740015.1. Taxonomy (NCBI): domain Bacteria; kingdom Bacillati; phylum Actinomycetota; class Actinomycetes; order Kitasatosporales; family Streptomycetaceae; genus Streptomyces; species Streptomyces sp. NPDC059037. The sequence continues at coordinate 179 of NZ_JBHYIG010000129.1, read as the reverse complement.
ATCCTAATCCCTGGGTCAGCTTCTGCGTGCTCGCAGATGAGTGGTCAGGGAGTCGAAAAAGACCTGATAGAGTTTGGAACACAACGAAGGGAAGCGCCCGGAGGAAAGCCCGAGAGGGTGAGTACAAAGGAAGCGTCCGTTCCTTGAGAACTCAACAGCGTGCCAAAAGTCAACGCCAG
>NZ_JBHYIG010000128.1:0-26076 GCF_042740015.1 Streptomyces sp. NPDC059037 | reverse complement strand
CCGGCCGTTCGGCCGCGGGGCCCCCTTCTCTCGTTCATGACTGCGGGTGCGTCGTGGCTTGTCGCGCAGTTCCCCGCGCCCCTACGGGGCGCGGCTCCCGCCTAGAACGGCTCGAAGTCGTCGTACTCCGCGTCCGCGTCATCCCGCTCCGCGTCCCGGTCCCTGCGGCGCTGCGCGGCAGGACGGGGCGCCTCCAGGCGGTGGTCCTCGCCACGCCGGCCCAGCATCTCCGCGCCCGCCATGACCGACGGCTCCCAGTCGAAGACGACCGCGTTCTCCTCGGGGCCGATGGCGACGCCGTCGCCCGTGCGCGCGCCCGCCTTCATCAGCGCTTCCTCGACGCCGAGCCGGTTCAGCCGGTCCGCGAGATAGCCGACGGCCTCGTCGTTGTTGAAGTCGGTCTGGCGCACCCAGCGCTCCGGCTTCTCGCCGCGCACGCGGTAGATGCCGTCGTCGCCGAGCGTGACGGTGAAGCCCGTGTCGTCCACGGCCTTGGGCCGGATGACGATGCGGGTCGCCTCTTCCTTCGGCTTCGCCGCACGGGCCGCGCCCACCACCTCGGCGAGCGCGTACGACAGCTCCTTGAGGCCCTTGTGGGCGACCGCCGACACCTCGAAGACGCGGTAGCCGCGCGCCTCCAGGTCGGGCCGGACCATCTCCGCGAGGTCCTGTCCGTCGGGTACGTCGATCTTGTTCAGGACGACGATGCGCGGACGGTTCTCAAGGCCCGCGCCGTACTGCCGCAGCTCCTCCTCGATGATGTCGAGGTCGGAGACGGGGTCACGGTCGGACTCCAGCGTCGCCGTGTCCAGGACGTGCACCAGGACGCTGCACCGCTCGACGTGCCGCAGGAACTCCAGGCCGAGGCCCTTGCCCTGGCTTGCGCCCGGGATCAGACCGGGCACGTCGGCGATCGTGTAGACGGTCGCACCGGCCGTCACCACACCGAGGTTGGGGACCAGCGTCGTGAAGGGGTAGTCCGCGATCTTCGGCTTGGCCGCGCTCAGGACCGAGATCAGCGAGGACTTGCCGGCGCTCGGGTAGCCCACGAGGGCGACATCGGCGACCGTCTTGAGCTCCAGGACGACATCACCCGAGTCACCCGGCTCACCGAGCAGCGCGAAGCCCGGCGCCTTGCGGCGGGCCGAGGCGAGCGCCGCGTTGCCGAGGCCGCCGCGGCCGCCCTGGGACGCCACGTACGTCGTGCCCTGGCCGACCAGGTCGGCCAGGACGTTGCCGTCCTTGTCGAGGATGACGGTGCCGTCCGGCACGGGCAGGACCAGGTCCTGGCCGTCCTTGCCGGAGCGGTTGTCGCCGGCGCCGGGCATGCCGTTGGTGGCCTTGCGGTGCGGCGAGTGGTGGTAGTCGAGCAGCGTGGTGACCGACTGGTCGACGACCAGGATCACGTCACCGCCACGGCCGCCGTTGCCGCCGTCAGGGCCGCCGAGCGGCTTGAACTTCTCACGGTGGACGGAGGCACAGCCGTGGCCCCCGCTACCCGCGGCGACATGCAGCTCGACGCGGTCCACGAAGGTGGTCATGGGATGTGCCTCCAGAAACGTACGGAATGTCAAGGGCGAAATGCCCTAGGTGTAACACGCGAAAGGCGGACCCGCTTCCCGTCACCAGGAAGAGAGGTCCGCCCTCGCGAAGAACGTGTTCTACAGAAGCCTGATTCAGGCGACCGGAACGATGTTCACGACCTTGCGGCCACGGTGGGTGCCGAACTCCACCGCACCGGCGTCCAGCGCGAACAGGGTGTCGTCCTTGCCGCGGCCGACGCCCGTGCCCGGGTGGAAGTGGGTGCCGCGCTGGCGGACCAGGATCTCACCGGCGTTGACGGTCTGACCGCCGAAGCGCTTCACACCGAGCCGCTGAGCATTGGAATCGCGCCCGTTCCGAGTGGACGATGCGCCCTTCTTGTGTGCCATCTTGTCTCAGTCCCTTACTTCGCAGCCGTGGGGATACCGGTGACCTTGATCGCCGTGTACTGCTGGCGGTGACCCTGGCGACGGCGGTAGCCGGTCTTGTTCTTGTAGCGAAGGATGTCGATCTTCGCGCCCTTGTGGTGGTCCACGACCTCGGCCGTGACCTTGATACCGGCAAGCACCCACGGGTCGCTCGTCACGGCATCGCCGTCGACAACGAGCAGGGTCGAGAGCTCGACCGTGTCGCCAACCTTGGCGGTGGGAATCTTGTCAACCTCAACGATGTCGTCGACAGCAACCTTGTGCTGGCGACCACCGCTGCGCACGATGGCGTACACGCGGATCTCTCTTTCGCTCGGAACGGTGCCCCCGCAGTCCAGCCGTCCACGAAAGCGGGCGGCCTCTCCCGAGCCCGAAGCCGGGAGGAAAAGGTTTACAGGGGGTGGCGGTGCATAGGAACACGCCGACGGTCAAGGTTACGGGGCCCGCCCGGAAGGGTCAAACCGGCCCCGTACCGCCCGTCACGTCGTCGTCTTCTCACCGTCCGGCGGCAGCGGCTTGACGCCCTTGCACAGGTCGGTGGTGTCGGCACTGCCCGGCCAGGCGACGGTGCGTACGTGGTCGAAGTGCGAGCGGTACGCGTCGTGCACCGAGTCGTCGTCGACCTTGACGATCGCCTCGTCGTTCTCGCGCAGGGCCGGTGCCGTGTAGTTCTGCGAGCCGGTGAAGGAGAGCTTGTTCCGCTTGCCGTCGTACACGCCGTCGATGAGCAGATACTTCGAGTGGACGATGTAGGGCGTGACCAGCTTGGTGCCGGGGTTCAGCGGATCCCGGTCGTCGTTGAAGCAGCGCACGGAGGGCCCGCCGGACTTGTGCAGCGCCTCCCAGGTGCCGGGCGTGCCGCCCTGGCTCTTGGCGCTGTCGGTCTCGGCGTAGACGATGCTCACCGAGCAGCCGGCCTTCTTCAGGGAGACGAGCTTGTCGGCGATCTGCTGCCGGGTGATCTTGAATACCGAGGCGCGGACCTTGGTGTGCTGGGTCACCCCGGCCGAGTCCTTGTAATTGCACTGCACGTTGTTCAGGACCGAGTACATCGTGTCGGTCTCGTTGACCGTGCCGGCGCGCGGGAAGAAGTACGCCTTGAAGAGGCCGCTGCTGACCGTGCGGTAGTCCCAGTTCCGCCAGTCCTTGCCGAGCATGTCGGTGAAGTAGTCGGCGTACGCGTCGTACAGGGTCGGGTTGTCCGGCAGCACCAGCGCGTCGTTGAAGAACTTCGTGTGCGCCGACGGCGTGGAGTTCGACGTGGTCTGTACGACGACGTCCCTGGCCCCCTCGACCTCCGAGAACAGCCAGAACTTGTTGTGCATGATCGACTGGCCGTACTTGGGATCGCCCAGGCAGGACTTGCCCGCCGGGCAGAGCGACACGAAGGACGGCTTGCTCTTGTCCGTGCCGAGCGCAGCGGCGAGCGTGCTGTAGGACGTGTTCGCCGGGCGGTCGCTCCTGCTCGACTCGTCGAGCAGGATCTGTACGTGGACGCCGCGGTCCTTGGCGGCCACGAGCGCGTCCACGACCGAGGCCTCCCATACGTGGTAGACCGCGACCTTGATCGTCGAGCCGGGCACCGCGGAGTCCGTCAGCTCGATCAGGCGGGTGCGGATCGCGTACTGCTCGTCGGTGCTGCCCAGCGGATCGTTGAAGATCGGGCCCTCGGTCCACATCGGCGTGTCCGCGGCCGCCGTGCCCATGGCGCTGACGGTCTGGATCCCCGCCGCCGAGAGGACGGTGGCCAGCGCGACGGCCTGGCGTCCGCCCTTGATCTGCTTCACGGCACGGTGACGTCCCGTGCCTCTCAGGCGCTTGTGCGCCATCGGCGGTCCCCTCCCCTTTCACGAACCCGACGTTTCCCCAAACGTCACGTTCGCGTGTTCCTTCATCAACCGCATGAGTTTTACAGGTACTTCACCGCCCTCCAAGAGGCGGGTGGCACGAACGCGGCTGCCGTGACGCTTCGGTGATCTTACGTACGAAGGTCCGTCCAGCCTGTGCGACGTGCGGGAACGCCTGTGCCCCCGGCTCGGCGGAATGCGCCGTGCCGGGGGCACAGGGTCATGCGTACGTACGGACCGTGACGGAGGGTCAGCCCTCGTCGCCCGCTGAGGCGTTGACGCCGGACGGCGCCTGCTCCGCCGCGGCGGTCTTCTTCGTCGCCTTCGACGCCTTCTTGGCCGTCGTCTTCTTGGCGGCCGTCTTCTTGGCCGCGGTCTTCTTGGTGGCGGCCTTCTTCGCGGTCGCCTTCTTGGCCGTCTTGCGCGCCGTCTTCTTGGCCGGAGCCGCTTCCTCGGCGGGGGCCTCGGCCTCCGCCTGCTCGGCAGGCTTCTCGGCGGCCTTCTCCGGCGCCGGGACGACCAGGAAAGCAGCGTCCTCGGACGCGGTCGGCGCCGTGGCCTTGCGCACCGCACGGCGCCGCGGACGGGCCGGGGCGGCGTCGGCGGGGGCCTCGGCCACCGGCTCGGCGACGACCGGCTCGGGGGCCGGCTCGGCCTTGGGCGCCTCGGTGACGATCACCTCGGCGGCCTCCGGCTCGGCGCTCTGCGCGGGCTTCGGCGAACCGGCCGGCGACGTCGCCTTGCGGGTCGCACGACGGCGCGTACGTCCCTTCGGGGCGGCGTCATCGACAGGTGCCTCGGCCTCGACGACCGGGGCCTCGACGACCGGGGCTTCCACGACCGGGGCCTCGACCACGGGGGCCTCGGCCTCCGGAGCGACCTCGACCTCGGCCTCCGCCTCGGCCTTGGCGGCCTTCGACCTGCCACGCCGCTCCGACCTGGGCGCGGTCTCCGCCTTCGGGGCACCGGCCGGAGCCGACGCACGCCGGGTCGCCCGGCGCCGCGAACGGCCACGGGAAGCGGCGGCCTCGGCCTCGTGCGCGCTGCTGTAGAGCTCCTCGTCGGGCACGAACTCCGGCTCGGGGAGCGCCACCGGGGCGGCGACCTCCGCGGCGACCTCGGCCTCGGTCTCGACGCTCTCGGCGCCCTCCACGGCCTCGTGCGCCTCGTGCTCGTGAGCCTGGTCCTGCTGCTCGGAGCCGCCGCGCCCGCGCTTCTTGCGCTTGCCGCCGCCACCGGCGGAGGTCGGCTGCTCCATGTGCACGATCACGCCGCGGCCGTTGCAGTGGACGCAGGTCTCGGAGAAGGACTCCAGGAGGCCCTGGCCGACGCGCTTACGGGTCATCTGCACGAGACCCAGCGAGGTGACCTCGGCGACCTGGTGCTTCGTACGGTCGCGGCCCAGGCATTCGAGCAGCCGCCGCAGGACCAGGTCCCGGTTGGACTCCAGGACCATGTCGATGAAGTCGATGACGACGATGCCGCCCAGGTCGCGCAGGCGCAGCTGGCGCACGATCTCCTCGGCCGCTTCGAGGTTGTTCCTCGTCACGGTCTCTTCGAGGTTGCCGCCCTGGCCGGTGAACTTGCCGGTGTTGACGTCGACGACGATCATCGCCTCGGTCTTGTCGATCACCAGCGAGCCGCCGCTGGGCAGCCAGACCTTGCGGTCGAGCGCCTTGGCGAGCTGCTCGTCGATCCGGTACGTCGCGAAGACGTCGACCTCGGAGGTCCACTTCGAGAGGCGGTCCGCCAGGTCGGGCGCGACGTGCGAGACGTAGCCGTGGATGGTCTCCCACCCCTCGTCACCACTGACGATGACCTTGGAGAAGTCCTCGTTGAAGATGTCGCGGACGACACGGACGGTCATGTCCGGCTCGCCGTACAGCAGGCTCGGCGAGCTCGTCGAGGTCTGCTTCGCCTTCTTCTGGATCTCTTCCCACTGCTGCTGCAGACGCTCGACGTCACGGCGCAGCTCATCCTCGCTCGCGCCCTCGGCGGCGGTGCGCACGATGACGCCCGCGTCCTCGGGGACGATCTTCTTGAGGATGGTCTTCAGACGCGCGCGCTCGGTGTCGGGCAGCTTGCGGCTGATGCCGGTCATCGACCCCTCGGGGACGTACACGAGGTAGCGGCCCGGCAGCGAGACCTGGCTGGTCAGACGCGCACCCTTGTGGCCGATCGGGTCCTTGGTGACCTGCACGAGGACCGACTGGCCGGACTTCAGGGCCGACTCGATGCGGCGCGGGCCGTTGGCCATGCCAAGGGCCTCGAAGTTGACCTCACCGGCGTAGAGCACCGCGTTGCGGCCCTTGCCGATGTCGATGAACGCGGCCTCCATGGACGGCAGCACGTTCTGGACCTTGCCCAGGTAGACGTTGCCGACGTACGAGGTGGCCTGCTCCTTGTTGACGTAGTGCTCGACGAGCACGTTGTCCTCAAGGACGCCGATCTGGGTGCGCTCGCCGCTCTGACGGACGACCATCACGCGCTCGACGGCCTCGCGGCGGGCGAGGAACTCGGCCTCGGTGATGATCGGGACGCGGCGACGGCCCTGCTCACGGCCCTCGCGGCGGCGCTGCTTCTTGGCCTCTAGGCGGGTCGAGCCCTTGATGGACTGGACCTCGTCGGCGCCGGTGCCGGGCTCGCGCTCTGCATCCTTCCCTCGCCGTTCCCTCGGCTCCCGTACCTTGACGACCGTACGCTCCGGGTCGCCGTCGGCGGCGGACTCGGCCTCACCGGAGTCACCGGCACGGCGACGGCGACGGCGACGGCGACGGCTGCTGCTGGAACCGGCACCCGATCCGTTGTCCTCGGCGCCGTTCTCCTCGGCCTGCTCGGCGTCGGACTCGGCCTCTGTGTCGACGGCCCGCTCCTCCTGCTCGGCGCCCTCGTCGGACTCGGTGTCCTGCTGCTCGCCCTCGGCGTCGGCGGACTCACCGCGGCGGCGGCGACGGCCACCACGACGGCGACGGCGGCCGTGCCGCTCACCGGCGTCCTCGGCATCCTCGCTGTCGCCGGTGTCCTCGGCTTCGGCCTCGGCGGGCTCCTCGGCCGGCTCCTCGGCCTTGGGCGCGGCCTTGGCGGGCTCGCGCTCGGCGGCGGGCTGCTCGTCGGCGGCCCGACGGCGGCGGCGACGGCGCGGTCCCGTCTCCTCCTCCGCCACGGGCGCGGCGACGGGCTCGGCCTCGACCTCTTCCTCCTCGACGGGCTCCTCGGCCTGCGCGGCGGCGGCAGCGGCGGCCGCGCGCTCCGGGGTCTGGAACATCGGCTCGGCGAACACCGGCGCCTGGAAGACGGCCACGGCGGGCCGCGCGGGCTTCCGGCCGGAGTCCTCGTCGGTGTCGGCCTGCGCCTTACGGGTCTTCTGCGGGGCGGGCGCCGAGAAACCGGCGGCGGCCTTGCGGGTGGCGCGACGGGGCCTGCGGCCACGGGGCGCCTCGTCCTCGGCGGGCTCGGCGGCCTCGGCGGCCTTCGGCTCCGCCACGGGCGCGGCCTCGGCGGCAGGTGCGGCCTCGGCGGCGGGCGCGGACGTGGAGCGGGTCGCGCGGCGGCGGGCTCGGCGCGGGGCGGCGTCACCGGCCTCCGGCTGCGGCTCGCGCTCGGCGGCGGTCACGGGCTCCTCGTCCTGCGCGGCGGCGGGCTCGGCGGCGGGCGTCTCGACGGCGGCCTGCGGCGCACCGGCCGGCGCGGAGGCGCGGCGCGTCGCACGGCGACGCGGACGGGCGACGGCCGGAGCGGCCTCCTCTGCCTCGTCCTCGGTCTTCGCAGGCTCGGTCTTCGCGGGCTCGGCGGCGGGGGCCTCGGCCTCTGCGGTCTGCGGCGCACCCGCGGGTGCGGAGGCACGGCGGGTGGCGCGACGGCGCGTACGCGGGGCGGGCTCGGCCACCGCGTCGGCCGCTACGGCCGCATCGGTGGTCTCTTCGGTCTCATCGGTCTCATCGGCGGCGGGGGCGGCCGGTATGGCCGGCGCCGAGGCCTTGGCGGCACCCACGGGCGGGCCCGCGGGACGCGACGCCGCACGGCGCCTGCGGCGCGGCGGCAAGGTGTCGCTGGGGGTGTTGTTGTCCGAGCCCTCAGTGGGTTCGTTCGGCTCAAGCATGCGGGCGGTTCTCCCGTCAGGCCCCCGGGCGCCGCGCCTGGTCCGGTGATGTCCGCGGCCCTCGCTATGTCCTACGCGGGGCCGCCATCCGGGGGCGTGGGCGCCGCACGGGAGCTCTATGTGTCTGTCTCGCCGGTTCCGTACGCCCAAATGCGAACGGCCTGGCGAAAGTCTCGGTCAGTGCGCTGCCCGACCCAGGTGGCTCCCGAGTACGAGGGCTGCGCTACGACGTGTCCCTACGCGGGACCTTCCGGCGCCGACGCCTTCGCGGCGGCAGCGGCTGCCCCTTCGTTCACAGGTGGGGCGGTGGCTGCCTCGCGGTCGGGCGCGAGCGGGTCGGTCACCGTGCCGGTCTCTTCGTCAAGGAGCCCCTGCGCCAGCCTGGTCACCGCTGCGGGGACCGGCGGCGCCAGGTCGGCCACAGCTCGGAGACCGGACAGGACGTCGTCGGGTCGTACGGCAGGTGTCACGTGCCGAACAACCAGCCGCAGTATCGCACAGGGCTGGTCGGTCGGCCTATCAGTGGCGTGAGCAAGCGCTTCGTCAGCCGCGACCGCCCGGAGACTCACGACGGCCTCGCGGGCGTCGAACGTCCGCATGCCGTTCTTCGTGCGGCGCTGGACCTCGACGCTCTCCGCGGCCCGGAAGGCCTCGGCGGCCCGCTCGGCGTCCACGGGCTCCACGCCGTCGAGGCGCAGCTCCCAGATGGACGCGGTGAGCCGGTCGGCGAGCCCGGAGGTGTGCGACTCGACGGCGTCGATGATGTCGAGTCCGACCGGCATCGACTCGTCGAGCAGCTCGCGCAGCTTGTCGGGGTCACGCTGCTCGGTGAGCGCGATCTCCAGGTACTCGGCCTCACTGCCCGTGCCGGTGGGTGCGGCATTGGCGTACGACACCTTCGGGTGCGGGGTGAACCCCGCCGAGTACGCCATGGGCACCTCGGCGCGGCGCAGCGCCCGCTCGAAGGCGCGCTGGAAGTCACGGTGGCTGGTGAACCGGAGGCGGCCGCGCTTGGTGTAGCGCAGGCGGATGCGCTGCACCGCGGGAGCGGGCGGCGGGCCTACGGGCTGTCGCTTGCCCAGTGTCGTTCAGTCCTTCGTGAGTGCGGTCGTACTGCTACCTAGAGTACGTGCCTCGGCCGGATGTGGTTCCCGCCGGGCCTCGGGCACCGGCACCGGTTCGGGCTCGCGCGGTGCTCCGAACAGCATCCGCCGTACGTCGGCCCGTGCCTCGCGCACGCTGCGGCGCGCCGATGCGATGGCCTGCCGGGTGGCGCGTCCGGCCTCCTTCGCGGCCTGGACGGCGGGCCGCCAGACCCCGTCCCGCAGGACGTGCCCGACGGGTGTGAGGACGGAGCGGTAGACCCAGCGCACGGGGTCGACGAAGACCCACCGCAGGAGCCTGCCGATGAACCGCCACACGGCCCGCGACACATGCCCCGCGACCCGCCAGGCGTGCCCGAGCGCCGCTCCGATCTCGTGCAGGACGACACCGATGGCGCGCCCGACGGGCACCAGCACCCAGCGCCACACGGCGACGGCGGGCACGACGAAGATCCAGCGCAGTACGGTCCCGATGCCGCGCAGCAGCCAAGCGATGCCGTGTCCGAGCGGGGTGAGGACGGACGCGTACAGCCACATCGCGGGGACGACGACGAGCACGCGCCCCAGCCAGGCGAGACCCCGGCCGACCGGCACGAGCACGTACCGCCAAAGACCCACCCACGGCCACACGAACAGCGCCTTGAACAGCCACATCACACCGATGCCGATGCCGCGCCCCGTGGCCGCGAGCCCGGCGCCGATCGCCCGCGCGAGCCAGGTGACGCCATGCCCGATCGGCGTGAGCACCGACCGGTACAGCCACACGGCCGGGATCACGAAGAGTGTCCGCCCCAGCCAGGCCAGCGCGGCGCCCGTGCCGCGCACACACCAGGCGATGCCGTGCCCGAGGGGGGTGAGGACGGACGCGTACAACCACACGGCGGGTACGACGACGAGCACCCGCCCCAGCCAGGCGAGACCCCGGCCGACCGGCACGAGCACGTACCGCCAAAGACCGACCCACGGCCACACGAACAGCGCCTTGAACAGCCACACCGCGCCGATGCCGATGCCCCGCGCGACCGGCGTGAAGACGTACTCGTTCAGCCACTCCAGCGGCGTCACGATCAGCGTCCGCCCCAGCCAGGCGAAGGCGCGGCCCACCGGGCGCAGCCCTCTGAAGTACACGAAGCGCCCACAGGCGGCGAGCGCGTCCCACACCAGACGCACCGGGACGACGAGCACCAGCACGACGATCCGCACCGGAATGCGGATCGCGACCGCGAGACATCCCTCGGCCTGCCTCGGCTCCGGCGCACTCTCTTGCCGGGGAGGCCGTTTTTCCAGGTCCATGCCGTCCTAGACGCGTCAGTGCGGGTGCTGGTTCGGTGAATTCGGCCGCGAGCCGGTCCGGACCCAGTAACGGAGCTTTCCGCCCCGCTCGTCCTCGAAGACGCCGCCCGCGGCCTCGATCACCTTGCGCGAACCGGTGTTGTCGGTGTCGCAGGTCACCAGGACGGATTCCAGGCCCAGTTCACGGGCGTACGGAAGAGAGTCGATCAGCATCGCCGTGGCGTGGCCGCGGCGGCGGGCGGTGGGGCGTACGTCGTAGCCGATGTGGCCGCCGTACTCACGCAGGAAGCGCGTCGCGACGTTGTGCCGGATGGCGATGCGGCCGATGTAGTCGGCGCCGTCGGCGTACCAGAGGGTCGTGACGGGGACGGAGAGCGGCTCGGCGGGGCGGGCGGCGGCGCGGACCTCGCAGACGTAGCGCTCGAAGACCACCGGGTCGTGCCACTTGTCGCCGTAGTCGCGCAGGGTGCGGCCGAGCGTGGTGTCGTCGTCATCGCCGCCGCGCCCCTCGGCGCGGAACTCCTCCATCGCGGCGACGAAGGAGAGATGCACGAGGCCGGTGGGCAGGGCGAGTCGGGGACCGACCGCCCCGTCCACCGGCCTCGGGTGCGTCACTTACTTCACTACCGACAGCGGAAGCAGCTTCTTGCCGGTCGGGCCGATCTGGATCTCGGTCTGCATCTGCGGGCACACGCCGCAGTCGAAGCACGGGGTCCAGCGGCAGTCCTCGACCTCGGTCTCGTCGAGCGAGTCCTGCCAGTCGTCCCAGAGCCAGTCCTTGTCGAGACCGGAGTCCAGGTGGTCCCAGGGCAGGACTTCCTCGTACGTGCGCTCACGCGTCGTGTACCAGTCGACGTCCACGCCGAAGTCCGGCAGCGTCTTCTCGGCGCAGGCCATCCAGCGGTCGTAGCTGAAGTGCTCGCGCCAGCCGTCGAAGCGGCCGCCGTCCTCGTACACGGCGCGGATGACCGAGCCGATGCGGCGGTCACCGCGCGAGAGCAGGCCTTCGACGATGCCGGGCTTGCCGTCGTGGTAGCGGAAGCCGATCGAGCGGCCGTACTTCTTGTCGCCGCGGATCTTGTCGCGCAGCTTGGTGAGGCGGGCGTCCGTCTCCTCGGCCGACAGCTGCGGGGCCCACTGGAACGGCGTGTGCGGCTTGGGCACGAAGCCGCCGATGGAGACCGTGCAGCGGATGTCGTTGCCCGCGACCTCGCGGCCCTTGGCGATGACGTTCGCCGCCATGTCCGCGATCTGCAGGACGTCCTCGTCGGTCTCGGTGGGCAGGCCGAGCATGAAGTACAGCTTGACCTGGCGCCAGCCGTTGCCGTACGCGGTCGCGACGGTGCGGATCAGGTCCTCCTCGGAGACCATCTTGTTGATGACCTTCCGCATCCGCTCGCTGCCGCCCTCGGGGGCGAAGGTCAGGCCCGAACGGCGGCCGTTCCTGGTCAGCTCGTTCGCCAGGTCGATGTTGAAGGCGTCGACGCGGGTCGAGGGGAGGGACAGGCCGATCTTGTCCTCCTCGTACCGGTCGGCGAGGCCCTTGGCGACGTCCGCGATCTCCGTGTGGTCCGCGGAGGAGAGCGAGAGCAAGCCGACCTCTTCGAAGCCGGTGGCCTTGAGGCCCTTCTCGACCATCTCGCCGATGCCGGTGATGCTTCGCTCCCGCACGGGGCGCGTGATCATGCCGGCCTGGCAGAAGCGGCAGCCTCGGGTGCAGCCGCGGAAGATCTCGACGGACATGCGCTCGTGGACGGTCTCCGCGAGCGGCACGAGGGGCTGCTTCGGGTAGGGCCACTCGTCCAGGTCCATGACGGTGTGCTTGGACACGCGCCACGGGACACCCGACTTGTTCGGTACGACGCGGCCGATCCGCCCGTCCGGGAGGTACTCGACGTCGTAGAACCCGGGGACGTACACCGAACCGGTGCGCGCGAGGCGGAAGAGGACTTCCTCGCGGCCGCCGGGGCGGCCCTCGGCCTTCCACTCGCGGATGATCGCGGTCATGTCGAGCACGGCCTGCTCGCCGTCGCCGATGACCGCGCAGTCGATGAACTCCGCGATCGGCTCGGGGTTGAAGGCCGCGTGCCCGCCGGCGAGGACGATCGGGTCGTCGACCGTGCGGTTCTTGGACTCCAGGGGAATCCCGGCCAGGTCGAGGGCCGTGAGCATGTTCGTGTAGCCGAGCTCGGTGGAGAAGCTGAGCCCGAAGACGTCGAAGGCGCCGACGGGGCGGTGGCTGTCCACGGTGAACTGCGGGACCTTGTGCTCCCGCATCAGCTCTTCGAGGTCGGGCCACACGCTGTACGTGCGCTCGGCGAGGACGCCATCGCGCTCGTTCAGTACCTCGTAAAGGATCATGACGCCCTGGTTGGGCAGCCCGACCTCGTACGCGTCGGGGTACATGAGCGCCCAGCGGACGTCGCATGCGTCCCAGTCCTTGACGGTGGAGTTGAGCTCTCCGCCGACGTACTGGATGGGCTTCTGGACGTGCGGGAGAAGCGCTTCCAGGCGTGGGAAGACGGACTCGACAGGCATCTCGGCGTCTCTCATGAGCTGGCAGGGGTGACCATCAAGCGTACCCCGGCGCTCAGCTTCCCAGCGCCGCCCGAAGTTTCGGCCGCGAGGCCCGGGCCCACACCTCCGGCAGCTCCCGCTCGCGCTCGGCGGCGGTGGCCTCCTCCTGGCCGTACAGGAGTCCCCAGGTGAAGGCCGTCTCGCCCGCCGCGTGCGCCTGGATCGCCAGGTTCCGCAGCGCCTCGCGGGCCACCACGCTGTCCTGGTGGTCGCCGAGCACGCTCTGGACGTCCTTCGCACGCCGGGCGAACCGCTTCGCGGGCTTGCCGAGCGCGGGGGTCGCCGCCTCGCCCGCGTACCGGGCGCGCTTGGCGGCCTTGCGGGCCTCGTGCATCGCCAGGTCACGCTCCTCGCCGGGCGGCAGCGCGAGGGCGTGCTCGATGCGGGCCGCGAGGCGGTCGTGGTCCTTCAGGACGGCCTTGGGGAGGGCATCGGCCGGGGGCGCTGCGGCGGCCTTGCGCAGCGGGGGGTCGGCGAGCAGCGCGTCGACGGACTCCAGGAGCGCCAGATACCGCTTCCCGTCGAGCACGGCGACGGTCCTGCGCCGCGAGCCGCTGCGGCGGGCGACGGTCCAGATGCGCAGGCGTCCGCGCACGGGGCCGAGCAGAAGCGTGCGGGGCAGCGCGGCGATGCGGGCCGTGAGCCGCTCGGTCAGGACCTCCTGGTCACGGTCGACGCCGAGCTCACCCGCGAGCCACTTCAGCTCGTCGCCGATCGGGTCGGTGACGGTGCGGTCGAGGATCTTCCCGTACGAGCGGAAGGCGCTGCGCATGCGTCGCGTGGCGACCCGCATCTGGTGCACGGAGTCCGGCAGGTCGCGGCGCACGGCGGGGTCGAGGGCGACGAGGGCGTCGCGCTGGGCACGGAGGTAGGCGAGGACGTGGTCACCGGCGGTGACGGGGGCGTCGACACCCGCGGAAACCTCGCCCTTCTTCCCGGACTTCTTGGTCTTACGCCCCTTCGGCGCCGTCGCCGCGATCGCCTTCGCCAGCTTCGACGCCGATGCCGAGCGCTCCACCCCCGTCTTGCGCAGCTTCTTCTCGACCTTGTCGAGCAGCGCGGGGTCCGCGTCGTCCGCCAGTTCCACCTCGATCTCGGCCCACTCGGCGGTGCCGCCGCCCTCGGTGAGCCGCTCGGCGCGTACGCGGTCGATGCTGAGCTCGGCGAGCAGTGCGCCCTTGTCGTCCACGAGGTGGCGCAGGTCCCGCGCGGACAACAGGCGTACGACGGGGACGAGTTCGGCCTCGCGGACCCGGGAGCGCACCAGGCCGGACAGTGCGCGCGGCACCGTCTCGGAGAGCGGGGCGTGGATCTCGTCCCGTACGCCTTCGGCGAGCGACACCGGCAGTTTCAGGTGCCAGCCCGCGTCGTCGCCGCCGGAGCGGCGGCGCAGCGTGATCGAGTCGGCGAGCAGGAGCTGGTCGGCCGTGTCGTAGTAGACGGCGTCCAGGTCGACGACACCTTTGTCGACGACGTTCGCGATCCCGGCGACGCCGGTCAGGTCGGGCAGCGCCGGGTGCGGCGCCGCGACGTCGTACTTCCGCTCGATCTCCCGCTTCGTCTGCCCCATGAACCGAATCTAGACGCGATCCGGGGCTCTGGGCAGTACCAAAGACGCCCCAGAGCGACGCTAGGCCGACAACGGTCGCTGCACCTTGATCGACTGGAGCAGCCCGACGGCGACCCAGACCGCGAACATCGATGATCCTCCGTACGACACAAAGGGCAGCGGAAGCCCCGCCACCGGCATGATGCCGAGCGTCATCCCGATGTTCTCGAAGGCCTGGAAGGCGAACCAGGCGATGATCCCGGCGGCGACGATCGTGCCGTACAGCTCGGTCGTCTCACGGGCGATGCGGCAGGCCCGCCAGAGCAGGACGCCGAGCAGGACCAGGATGAGGCCCGCGCCCAAGAAGCCGAGCTCCTCGCCCGCGACGGTGAAGACGAAGTCCGTCTGCTGCTCGGGCACGAACTGGCCGGTGGTCTGCGAACCCTTGAACAGGCCGGTGCCGGACAGGCCGCCGGAGCCGATCGCGATGCGGGCCTGGTTGGTGTTGTAGCCGACGCCCGCAGGGTCGAGCGCGGGGTTGGCGAAGGCCGCGAAGCGGGCGATCTGGTAGTCGTCGAGGACGCCGAGCTGCCAGACGGCGATCGCGCCCGCCGCGCCCGTGCCGAGGAGTCCGAAGACCCAGCGGTTGGAGGCGCCGGATGCGAGCAGCACGCCCAGCACGATCATCGCCATCACCATGACCGACCCGAGGTCGGGCATGAGGAGCACGATCAGTATCGGTACGGCGGCCAGACCGAGGGCCTGGACGACCGTGCGGTGGTCGGGGTGGACCCGGTCGCCCGCGTCGACCCGCGCCGCGAGCAGCATCGCCATGCCCAGGATGATCGTGACCTTCACGAACTCGGAGGGCTGCAGCGAGAAGCCGCCGCCGATGACGATCCACGCGTGCGCGCCGTTGATGGTCGCGCCGAGCGGGGTCAGCACGAGCAGCACCAGGAAGACCGAGATGCCGTAGAGGATCGGCACGGCCGTGCGCAGCGTGCGGTGACCGAGCCAGATCGTGCCGGCCATCAGGACGAGCCCGATGCCGATGTTCATGAGGTGCTTGAGCGCGAAGGCGTACGGGTCGTCGCCGACGAGCTCGGTGCGGTTGCGGGTGGCCGAGTAGACGAGCGCGGAGCCGATCGCGGAGAGCGCGAGCGCCGAGAGCAGTATCGGCCAGTCGAGCCTGCGCACCAGCGAGTCGCGGGCGAGCAGTCGGGAGATCGACATCTTCGAGCGCTCGGGCCCGTAGCCGGGGACGGAGAAGCCATTGTTGCCGGCCACTAGTCACGCCTCCAGTTCGCGGGCGCGCCCGCCAGTTCCTGCGGTGCCTTCGGCGCCTTGGAGGGCTCCGGCTTGTACGGCTTGATCTTCGGGGAGTCGATCGAACCGTCCTTCTCGATCTTCGGCAGGTTCTTCTGCGGCTGCGGAAGCAGGGCCTTCTTGAGGTCCTGCTTGCCGTCCTCGTCCAGGCCGTAGATGCCGTCGTAGATCTTGCGGACGGCGGGTCCCGACGCACCGGAACCCGTACCGCCCTGGGAGATCGTCATCACGATCGAGTAGTCCTTGGTGTACGTCGCGAACCACGAGGTGGTCTGCTTGCCGTAGACCTCCGCCGTACCCGTCTTGGCGTGCATCGGGATCTTGTCCTGCGGCCAGCCGCCGAACCGCCAGGCGGCCGTTCCCTTGGTCGCCACGTCGGCGAGGGCACCGTCTATGTCGGTGCGCGTCTTCTCGTCCATGGGCAGCTTGCCGTGCGACTTGGGCTTGATCTCCTCGACCTGCTTGCCGTCGGCGCTGATGATCGCCTTGCCGACGGTGGGGTCGTAGAGGGTGCCGCCGTTGGCGATGGCGGAGTAGATCGTCGCCATCTGTATCGGCGTGACGAGGGTGTCGCCCTGGCCGATGGCGTAGTTGACCGAGTCACCGGCGCGCATCTTCATGCCTTCGAGGCAGTTCTCGTACGCGATCTTCTCGACGTAGTCGCCGCCCTTCTTGCCCTGCTTGCACCAGCCGTCCTTGTTGGCCTTCCAGTAGTCCTTCTTCCACTGGCGGTCAGGGACGCGTCCGGTGACCTCGTTCGGCAGGTCGATGCCGGTCTCCTTGCCGAGGCCGAACTGGTGGGCGGTCTTGTAGAACCAGTCCTTGGGGTCCTTCTTCGGCTTGATGCCGCCGTCCTTGATCCACTGGTCGTGCGAGAGCTTGTAGAAGACGGTGTCGCAGGAGACCTCGAGGGCCTGGCCGAGGGTGATGCTGCCGTGGCCCTTGGACTCGAAGTTCTTGAAGACCTGGCCGCCGACGGAGTACGAGCTGGGGCACGGGTAGCTCCCGTTGAAGTCGTAGCCCGCGTTGACCGCTGCGGTGGTCGGGATGACCTTGAAGATCGAGCCGGGGGCCGCCTGGCCCTGGATGGCGCGGTTCAGGAGCGGGTAGTTGGACTTCTTCCCTGTGAGCTTCGTGTAGTCCTTGCCGGAGATGCCGCCGACCCAGGCGTTCGGGTCGTAGTCCGGGTTGGACGCCATGGAGACGATGCGTCCGGTCTTGTTCTCCATGACGACGACGGCGCCCGCGTCGGCCTTGTAGTTCTCGTTGGTGTTCCTGTCGAGCTCCTTGCGGGCCTTCTTCATCGCGTCGTTGAGCCAGTACTCGGACAGGGCCTGCACGCGCGCGTCGATGCTGGTGACGACGTTCGCGCCGGGCTCGGCCGGGTCCGCCTTGGCCTCGCCGAGGACGCGGCCGAGCTTGTCGACCTCGTAGCGGGTGACGCCCGCCTTGCCGCGCAGCTGGGCGTCGTACGTCCGCTCAAGGCCGGAGCGGCCGACCTGGTCGGAGCGGAGGAACGGCGAGTCGGTGTTCTCGGCCTTCTTGATCTCCTCGTCGGTGACGGGCGAGAGATAGCCGAGCACCTGCGCGGTGTTGGACTTGCCGGGCGCGGCATAGCGGCGGACGGCGGTCGGCTCGGCGGTGATGCCGGGGAAGTCCTCGGCGCGCTCGCGGATCTGGAGGGCCTGCTTGGGCGAGGCCTCGTCCGTGATCGGGATCGGCTGGTAGGGCGAGCCGTTCCAGCAGGGCTGCGGGGTCTTGGAGTCGCAGAGACGGACCTTGTCGGAGACGTCCTTGGCGCTCATGCCGAGGACGTCGGCGAGCTTGGCGAGGGCAGCCTTGCCGTCGTCCTTCATCTTCATCAGGTCCGTGCGGGACGCGGAGACGACGAGGCGGGTCTCGTTGTCGGCGATCGGCACACCGCGGGCGTCGAGGATCGAGCCGCGTACGGCGGGGTCGACGACCTGCTGGACGTGGTTGCCGGAGGCTTCCTCCGCGTACTCCTCGCCGTTGCGGATCTGGAGGTACCAGAGGCGGCCGCCGAGGGTGAGCAGGAGGGAGAGTACGAGGATCTGGATGACGATGAGGCGGATCTGGACCCGTGGGGTCCGTCCGGTCTCCGGGATATTGGTCACTTCTTCCCTCCCCTGAGGCTGAAGCCGGGCGTGAAGTTCCGTGCCCTCACAGGCGCTTGACCCCCTTGATCCGTCCGGCGCGCGAGACGCGGGCCTTGGCGGCCTTCATCCGCAGGCCGCCGCGCTGGTTGCCGATGCGCAGACCGGTGCCGGAGGACAGCCATCCCTCGGAGACGTCGGTGGCCTTGGCGCCGGAGGAGCTCTCCCCCAGCGGATCGTTCTCGGCGCGCCGGGCGAGCGCGATGATCAGCGGCACCGTGAACGGCGCGAGCAGCAGGTCGTACAGGGCGGCCGTGAAGAGCAGCCCGCCCAGGCCCACATGGCGGGCTGCGGTGTCCCCGACGAGGGCGCCCACGCCCGCGTAGAGGAGGGTCGATCCGATGGCCGCCCCCACGACCACGACCAGCGGCCCGGTGGCGGACCGGAGCCGTCCGGTCTCCGGCTTGGCCAGGCCCGCGAGATAGCCGACGACGCAGAGCACCAGGGCGTACCGCCCGGCGGCGTGGTCGGCCGGCGGCGCTAGATCGGAGAGCAGTCCGGCCCCGAAGCCGATGAGGGCGCCGCCCACATGGCCGTAGACCAGGGCGAAGCCGAGCACCGTGAGCAGCACCAGGTCCGGGACGGCGCCCGGCAGTTGCAGCCGCGCGAGGACGCTGACCTGGATGACGAGGGCCACGACGACCAGGGTGCCGGAGAGCAGGATTCGGTTGAAGCGCATGGGTCCGGATCTCCTACTGCTCGTTGCCGTTGTCGACGCCGTCGGCCGGGGGCTGCCCCGACGGGGTGGCCGTGACGGTCACCGTGGGGGTCGGCTTGGGCTTCGCGGGCTTGGACGGCAGGACCGTGTCGCGCGGGTCCTCGCGGGGCGCTTCGACGACGACGCCGACGATGTCCAGCTTGGTGAAGCCGACATACGGCTTGATGAAGATATTGCGGGTCAGGTCGCCGCCCGAGGGGTCGACGCGGACCACCTCGCCGACCGGGACGCCCGGCACGAACGGCTTGTCGGCATGCGAGCCGAAGGTGACAAGACGGTCGCCCTTCTTGACCTTGGCCTTGCCGTTGAGCATCTGCACCGAGAGCGGGCGGTCGCCCTGTCCGGTGGCGAAGCCGAGCTCGTCGGTCTTCTCCATGCGGGTGCCGACGGTGAAATCGGGGTCGTTGGCGAGCAGGACGGTCGCGGTGCCGGGGCCGACGGTGGTGACGCGGCCGACCAGGCCGTCGCCGTTCAGGACGGTCATGTCGCGCTTGATTCCGTCGTTCGCGCCGGCGTCGATCGTCACGGTCCAGGAGAAGCCCTGGGCCGCTCCTATGCCGATGACCTCGGCGCCCTTGATGCCGTACTGGCCGGCGCCGGCCTTCTTCAGCATGCTGTCCAGCTGTCTGACGCGGCTGCGGTTGCGGTTGTCGCTGCCGAGCTTCGCCTTCAACGCGGCGTTCTGACGCTCGAGTTCGGCGATCCGGTCATGCCGGTCGCCGGAGTCCCGGACCGCGCCGATGGCGTTGCCGATCGGGTCGACGGCGGAGGAGACCCCGTCCTCGACCGGGCCGAAGACCGTGGCGGCGGCCCGGCGGGCACCGTCGACCGGCGAGTCCTCGCCACCGCGGATGTCCACCGTGATCAAAGCGAACGCGATGGCGATCAGCAGCACCAGGAGCAGCCGGCTCTCTCGTGTGTCCCTCACGTGCGGCGGCCGTGCCTTCCTCAGTTGGAAATCCTTGGAATTCTGAGCAACTGTGCGGAGCAAGTGTGCGTAACTCTGCACAAATCTAAGCAATCGGAATCCGCGGCGTCTGCGGACGCCGCGGAATTGTTATGCCTTGCCTCTATATCAACGATCCGCCGCACGAGATGGCAGGCACTCGTACGGCGGACCTTTTCGCGTCAGATCATCTGCGCGGCTGGGCGTCAAGCACCTGCTGCAACGCCTCGAACTCCTCGACGCACTTGCCGGAGCCGAGCGCCACGCTGTCCAGCGGGTCCTCGGCGATGTGGATCGGCATGCCCGTCTCGCGACGGAGCCGCTCGTCGAGCCCGCGCAGCAGCGCGCCGCCACCCGTGAGAACGATGCCGCGGTCCATCACGTCGCCGGAGAGCTCCGGCGGGCACTTGTCGAGGGTCGTCTTGACCGCGTCGACGATCGCGTTGACCGGTTCCTCGATGGCCTTGCGGACCTCGGCGGCCGAGATGACGACGGTCTTGGGCAGCCCGGAGACCAGGTCCCGGCCGCGGATCTCGGTGTGCTCGTCGGCGTCCATGTCGTACGCCGAACCGATGGTGATCTTGATCTGCTCGGCCGTGCGCTCGCCGAGGAGGAGGGAGTACTCCTTCTTGATGTGCTGGATGATCGCGTTGTCCAGCTCGTCGCCCGCGACACGGATGGACTGTGCCGTGACGATTCCGCCGAGCGAGATGACGGCGACCTCGGTGGTGCCGCCGCCGATGTCCACCACCATGTTGCCGGTGGCCTCGTGGACCGGCAGGCCGGAGCCGATGGCCGCGGCCATGGGCTCCTCGATGATGTGCACCTGGCGCGCACCCGCCTGCGAGGAGGCCTCGATGACGGCGCGGCGCTCGACTCCGGTGATGCCGGATGGCACACAGACGACGACCCGCGGGCGGGCGAGATAGCGCCGCTTGTGGATCTTCAGGATGAAGTAGCGGAGCATCCGCTCGGTGATCTCGAAGTCGGCGATGACGCCGTCCTTCAGCGGACGCACGGCGACGATGTTGCCCGGCGTGCGACCGATCATCTTCTTGGCTTCGGCGCCGACAGCGAGGATGCCACCGGTGTTGGTGTTGATCGCGACGACGGACGGTTCGTTGAGAACGATCCCCCGACCCCTGACGTACACCAGCGTGTTGGCGGTCCCGAGGTCGACAGCCATGTCACGGCCGATGAACGACATGTTGTTCCCCATGAGGATGCGTCTGGCCTTCCCTGGAGCGTCTGATGGCTTTTTAGGTAGGCGAGGTGGGTGCTGTGTGGCGTGGAGGCTTCCATCGTAGTCTCGCCTGCACGAACACAGCGCTAGGGTCTTCGCCAATGTCAGCAGATGATGAGCCGTCCCGCTTCTGGAGACGTGCCATCGGAGGCACGGGTTCCCCCAATGGGGGTGCATATGCCAAGGGGCGGCCGATTTTTCCTCGGCCACCCCTGGTCAGGGCGGGCACCCTGCTGACGACGCGTCAGAAGTATTTACGCGATTCTTTACGCAACGCGGGCTAGGCGACACCCGGGAAGAAGATCTTCAGCTCGCGCTCGGCGGAGTCCTCGGAGTCCGATGCGTGGATCAGGTTCTCCCGGACGATGGTGCCGAAGTCGCCGCGGATGGAGCCAGGGGCAGCGGCGATCGGGTCGGTCGGTCCCGCCAGGGCGCGCACGCCCTCGATGACACGCTCGCCCTCGACGACGAGCGCGACGACCGGGCCCGACGACATGAAGTCGACCAGCGGCTCGTAGAACGGCTTGCCCTTGTGCTCGCCGTAGTGCAGCTCCAGCGTCTCCTGGTCGAGCGAGCGCAGCTCGAGCGCGGAGATCGTCCAGCCCGCCTTGCGCTCGATACGGCCGATGATCTCGCCGATCAGTCCGCGCCGGACGGCGTCGGGCTTGAGCAGGACGAGAGTGCGCTGGGTCATGTGCGGCTCCAAGCAGTTAACTACGACGTGGGATGCCCGGCACGATACCGGGACCCACTACGCCGCGTTACCTCAGGCCCCGGCCTCGGCCCCGGCTTCCGCCTCGGCCTGCGCCGCGAACCTGGCCTTCGCCTCGTCGATCTTCTTGCCGAAGTGGATCGACGCCCACCACAGCACGGCGAACACCGCGCCCATGAAGAACATCGTCGGCACCACGAACCCGCTGGCGATCAGCGCGATCTGCAGGGCCCAGCCGAGCTGCACCCCGCCCGGCCGGGTGATCATTCCGCACAGCAGCACGCACAGCAGCATCGCGATGCCGCTGACCGTCCAGACCGTGCCCATGGACAGGTCCGGGTCCTTCATCGCGACCAGACCGGCGAAACCGATGACGAAGAACTCGCCGATCAGCGTGGAAGCACAGAGCGTACGCACAGGAGTCAGCCCCTCCCCAGGAGCAGTCGGGCCTCGCCGACCGTGATGACGGAGCCGGTGACCAGGACGCCACCGCCCGCGTACTCGCCCTCTTCCTCGGCGAGGGTGATCGCGGCTTCCAGCGCGTCCGGCAGGCGCGGCTCGACCTGGACGCGGTCGTCGCCGAAGACCTCGACGGCGACAGCGGCCAACTCGTCCGCGTCCATGGCGCGATGGCTGGAGTTCTGCGTGACGACGATCTCCGCGAAGATCGGCTCGAAGGCTTCGAGCAGCCCCTTCATGTCCTTGCCGTCACTCGCCGCGACCACGCCGATCAGGCGGCTGAAGTCGAAGACCTCACTGATCGCCTCGGCGGTGGCGCGGGCACCCGCAGGGTTGTGCGCGGCGTCAAGGACGATGGTCGGCGAGGTGCGCACGACCTCCAGGCGGCCCGGCGAAGAGACCGAGGCGAAGGCCTTGCGGATCGTGTCGATGTCGAGCGGGCGCGCGTGCTGCGAGCCGATGCCGAAGAACGCCTCCACCGCGGCGAGCGCCACGGCTGCGTTGTGCGCCTGGTACGCGCCGTGCAGCGGCAGGAAGACTTCTGTGTACTCGTTGGCCGCCCCGCCGAGGCCGCGCAGGGTCAGGAGCTGGCCGCCGACCGCCACCGTGCGGGAGACGACGCCGAACTCCAGGCCCTCGCGGGCCACCGTCGCGTCGACCTCGACGGCCTTCTTCAGGAGCACCTGCGCCGCGTCCACCGGCTGCTGGGCCAGGATCACCGTCGCGTCCGGCTTGATGATGCCGGCCTTCTCCTTGGCGATCTCGCCGGGCGTGGCGCCCAGGCGGTCCGTGTGGTCCAGGTCGATGGGCGTGACGACGGCGACCGAGCCGTCGATCACGTTCGTCGCGTCCCAGCTGCCGCCCATGCCGACCTCGACGACGGCCACGTCCACGGGGGCGTCCGCGAAGGCCGCGTACGCCATGCCGGTGAGGACCTCGAAGAAGGAGAGCCTGTACTCCTCCTTGGCGTCGACCATTTCGACGTACGGCTTGATGTCGTTGTACGTCTCCACGAAGCGCTCGGCCTCGATGGGGGCGCCGTCCAGGCTGATCCGCTCGGTGATCGACTGGACGTGGGGCGAGGTGTAACGCCCGGTGCGCAGCTCGAAGGCGGAGAACAGGGCCTCGATCATGCGGGCCGTGGACGTCTTGCCGTTCGTGCCGGTGATGTGGATCGAGGGGTACGCGCGCTGGGGCTCGCCCAGGACGTCCATGAGCGCGGAGATGCGGCTGACCGACGGCTCCAGCTTCGTCTCTCCCCAGCGGCTCGCGAGCTCCGTCTCGACCTCGCGCAGCGCCTTGTCCACCTCCGGGTCGGTGGGGCGGGCCGGGATGTCGCCCTGCGGCGGGCCCGACTGGGCGCGCAGGGTGCGGCTGCCGGCCTCGATCACCGCGAGGTCGGGGTCGCGGTCGGTCTCGGCGGCGACGATCTCGTCGAAACCGTCGTTGTCGTCGTTGTCTTCGTGCGGGCCGTCGTGCTGGGGGAGGTCACTCACGTACCTCAGTCTACGGAGCGCCACCGACAGCCGCCGTCGGGACCTGCCCAGGCGCCGCACGGGACCTGTGGGGACTTTGGGCCTTGCCGATTCAGGACCAAGGTCCCGCCCATCCCGCCGATCGCCGGGCAAACTTGGCGATCATGGACATAGGCATCGACCTCGGCACAGCGAACACCCTTCTCTACGTCCGCGGGCAGGGCATCGTGCTCAACGAACCGTCCGTGGTCGCCGTCAAGGAGGGGGCGCGGACGGCCCTCGCGGTCGGCACGGAGGCCAAGGAGACGATCGGGCGTACGCCAGGGTCCATCACCGCGATCCGGCCGCTGCGGGACGGAGTGATCAGCGACTACGAAGCCGCCGAGGAGATGATCAGGCACTTCGTGCGCAAGGCGGTGCCGGGGCGCCGTCCCCGTACGCGGATGGTGGTGTGCGTGCCGAGCGGGGTCACTCCCGTCGAGCGGCGGGCGATCGTGCACGCGTCGCAGCGGGCGGGGGCCCGGGCCGTACATCTGGTGGAGGAGCCGATGGCGGCGGCGATCGGGGCGGGTCTTCCGGTCGCGGAGCCGCGGGGCTCGATGGTGGTCGACATCGGGGGCGGGACCACGGAGGTGGCCGTCATCTCCCTGGGCGGGATCGTCACGGCGCAGTCGCTGCGGGTCGGGGGCGACCGGCTGGACGCCGCCATCACGGACTACGTCCGCAAGGAGCACACGCTGCTCATCGGTGAGCGGACCGCGGAGGACATCAAGGTCGCGATCGGCTCGGCGTGGCCGGTGCCGGGCGAGGACTCGGCCGCCTTCGAAGCGCGGACGTTCACGGTACGCGGGCGCGAGAAGGTGGGCGGCCTGCCCAAGACGGTGGAGCTGACGGTGCGGGAGGTGCGGGCGGCGCTCGACGAGCCGGTGGAGGCGATCATCTCCGCGGTTCGGGCGACCCTTGAGGAGTGCCCGCCGGAGCTGTCCGGCGACGTCATGGAACACGGCATAGTCCTGACCGGCGGCGGCGCCCTCCTCCCCGCCCTCGACCTCCGCATGGCATCGGCCACCGGAATCCCGGTGTTCACCGCGGACGACCCCCTGGACAGCGTGGCGTTGGGCTGCGGGAAGTGCGTGGAGGACTTCGACGGGTTGGAGAGGGTGATGACGGCGGCGTAGCCCCGGCCCGGCCGCCCTTGCTGCGGGCAGACGTCCCGCACCCCCACCCACCCGACCGTCCTTCCTTGCTGTGGGCAGGCGTCACACACACCCACCCGACCGTCCTTGCTGTGGGCAGGCGTTCCGCAGGGCGGAACGGGTGGGCACAGCCCCAGCTGCCGGGTGAGCGGTGAAGCAGGGCGGCGGGGCTAGGCGCCGATCCGGGGGGCGGCGGGGCTAGGCGCCGGTCGGGAGGGTGGCCAGGACCTCGTACATCGCGCCGCTCGGCCCCGCCGAGAAGCTGCCGCCCACCGTATGGACCCGCTCGGCCATCCCCGCCGTCCCCGTCCCGGAGGACACCGGCGGCGCCACCGGCACGGCGCCGGGCAGCACATTGCGCACGCGGACCTGCAGCTCCCCCTCCGCGAGCCGCACACGGACGTCCACCCGCTCCCCCGGCGCGTGCTTGGCGGCATTGGTCAGACACTCCTGCACCACCCGGTGCACCGCCGCCTGCCGAATCGGCGAAAGCCGGTGCGCCGCGGCATCGACCAGCAGGTCGACCGGACTCCCGGCCCGCTCGCTCGCCGCGACCAACGCCGGCAGCGCGTCAAGGCCGGGCGTGGGCGCACCGTCCACGCCTCGCTGGACGATGATCTCGTTCAGCATCCGATGCGCCGACCGCGCCGTATCAGAAAGCTCCTCGAAGCCGTCCTCGAAGTCCCCGCCCGCGGCCCGCCGTGCCAGCACCTGAGAGCGCACGCTCAGCAGCGTCAGCTCACGCCCCACGAAGTCGTGCACGTCCCGCGCGATACGGGACCGCTCCCGCTGCACGGCCTGCAGCGCGTCCGTCTCGGCCCGCTGCGCCTGCAGCGCCCTGACGAGGTCCTGCCGGTTGGCCGCGACGCCGACCCCCGCCGCCAGGACGCCGATCGGGACGACCAGGCTGAGGAAGGAGCTCAGGCTGTCGCCCCGGTGCACCGGCCAGCCGGGGAGGCTGAACATGACGTACGCGAACGCCACATAGCCGAGCACACCCACTGCGCCGGCGAGCCGCCCCCGGTATCTGCCCAGGGAGTACAGCGCGAACTGCGCCAGCGTCAGCTCGTGCAGCCAGGAGAGCAGGATGAGCGCGACCGCGTACGTCACCCACGGCGCCGAGCGGCGCACCATCAGGGAGGCGGCGCCGAGCGCGAGGACCAGCGCGGCGAGCGGGCCGTTGAGCGAGTTGTCCGCCTCGGCGAGGCCGGGGATGTCCAGGCTCATCAGGGCCAGGCAGCTCAGCGCGGTGAGCGCGTCCTGGGCCCGGGGGGCCTGCGCCCAGCGCGCCGTGAGGCGACGGCCCGGGGCCGTAGCCCGGCGGAAGCGCTTGGGAGCGGGACTGACGGGACTACAAACCCACCAACAAAAGGATAAGGCCCGCACACT
>NZ_JBHYIG010000127.1:10252-26271 GCF_042740015.1 Streptomyces sp. NPDC059037 | reverse complement strand
GTCTCTGTCTCGGGGCGGCTTTCCGCTCGCGTGCCACCCGCCCGCCCCGCCCCCCGCGCGCCGGCCCGCGCGCCCCCCCCCCGACACCCACTCCACCTGCCGTGACTCACGGCTGGGGGCGACATCTCTCGCATCTCCAACGTCCTATTCCCAGGGGGGGAAATGAGAAAGAGTTCGTTTGTAAACAGAATGATGGCCACCAAGGCGGCGAAGGGTGCTGTCGTGGCGGCGATGGCGGCCACGGCTATCGGCCTTACGGCTCCGTTGTCGAGCGCATCCAACGAGAGCTCGTGGGATGCCGGCTGCCGAGGATACTGGTACTCAACCGCCGGTCACGGGTACTGCAACGACGCAAACACGTGGCTGTATAGCGGGTGGTACACGGACTACAACTGCAACAACGAGGTCGATGAGCAGCACTACGACAGGCTGCGCAACGGCTACAGGGGGAAGTACGACACCCACGAGTGCACGTTCAAGATCAATCACACGGACTCGCACCAGTAGTTCACCAGCGCTACGGTGGGCCCGCCACTACGGCGGGCCCACCCCGCATTTTGGGAATCCTACCTATGACGACTTATCCCGTCGCCCGGTTGACGGCCCTCGCGCAGGGCTACAGGGGCCGACTCATCATCGAGGATCTCGACCTGTCCATCCAGCCTGGCGTCACTGGCCTGTTGGGTCCCAACGGAGCAGGAAAGACGACGCTGTTCCGTACCCTCGCCACGATCGCGCCGCCGAAGAGCGGGGGCCTTGAGCTGTTCGGCGAGCCCGTCACCAGCGAAAGGGACGCCCGGCGAGTTCGTCGTCGCATCGGCTACCTCCCGCAGGACTTCGGCTTCTACCCGGCGTTCTCCCTCACCGATTTCGTCAGCTACTGCGCCTGGTTGCGTGAAGTACCTTCCAAGGAAGCCAAGTCGGCAACCGAACAGGCACTGGCTGCCGTTGGACTGACCGACCGGGCCCGCGACCGCATGAAGACACTTTCCGGTGGCATGCTGCGTCGTGCCGGGATCGCCGCGGCCATCGTCGGTTCTCCTTCCCTGCTCCTGCTCGATGAGCCAACTGTCGGCCTTGACCCTGCACAGCGCCTCGACTTTCGTGACCTCATTCGTTCCCTCGCCCGCGCCGGGGCTGCGATTGTGCTCAGTACGCACCTGGTGGAGGACGTGGGCGCCGCCTGTGACGCCGTCCTCGTACTGAGCGATGGCCAGGTGGTCCACAGCGGTACACCCCAGCAACTCGCAGAACTGTCCACACCGAAAGCTCCGGGAGACAGCGCGCTGGAGCGCGGCTATATGACTGTCCTGGGCACCCGTGGGCCGGCCGAGGAAGCCGCATGCTGAACGCCTACCGCATCGAGCTGCGACGCTCTCCCCTGCTGACCGCCTTCCCGTTGATGATTGCCGTGGACCTGCTGGTTCTCTTCGGGCGTTCCCAGTACTGGATCGGCGTGTGGCCCGAGGCAAGCGTGGCGGCGCAGATCGTGACGCTCTTCCTGGGGCCCGTTCTCGCCGGTGTTTCCGCCTGGCAGGCCGGGCGTTCCTCCCGGGCAGGGATGCCCGAGTTCCTCCTCGCAGCCGCCCGGCCGGGCTGGCGGATCGAGGCCGCCAGGCTGGCAGCCACCCTCACGCTCGGATTCCTTGCGTACGGGGTCGGGTGCCTTACCGCAGCAGCCGTCTCGCTCGCAGATGCAGGACCGGGCTTCTTGTGGCCGTCCTACCTCCTGCTCGGCGCCTCGACCCTGATCATCTTCGCGTCCGTGGGACATCTGGCGGGTCGCTGGTGGCCCTCGGCCGCATTCACGCCCATCGTTTGTGCGCTGGGCTGCTTCATCAGCATGCTGTCCCTGCCGTTCAAATTCAATGTCCTCGCGGGGCCGCCGGACACCTACATGCGTCCGCTGCCGGTCGCCGTTCGCCTACTGTGCGCCCTCGCCCTCGCAACGCTGGCAGTGACGGCACCGCCGCTGAGGATGAAGAGCGCCGAGCGCCAGATGCCGCATCGGAAACTGCCACGACACATACGCGGAGTTGCTGTCGGGTCTGTGGCCCTTTCCCTTGCCGCACTGGCCGCAGCTCCGGCCGCCGGCGAACTGCGCGTGGACCGTCCGGCTTCGGCGACCACGCCGCTGTGCGACCGTGCCGATGGGAATGCCCCACGAGTGTGCGTCTGGCCCGAGCACCGAAAGTACCTGCCAGAGCTGACTCGCATGGCAAAGCACTTTGATCACACCAGTCAGACCACTCAGACCTGGATCAAAGTACCCGACGAATTCCACGAGTTCGGGCTGCAACGGACCGATCTGGGAGACCGAGGGTTCGACATCGCCGAAGGACACGTACGCACCGCGGCAATTGCCATGGCGGACCAGGTGTTCACGGCGTCGTTCGGCCGGTGTCGCCCGCCTCAAAAGGAGCGCCGGGCGTGGCAGGCCAGTGACAACATCCACCTATGGCTTGAGTACCGGGCCATGGACCAGGACCCGGCCGACGCCGACGAGGGACTCCACGTCGAAGGGGTCGGCACCGCCCAGCGCGAGGCGGCCAAGGCTGCTCGGATGCCTTCGGCCGAGCAGCGGGCCTGGGTCGCTCAGGAGCGTAGCTATCTTCTTCGTGAAAGCTCTTGGTGCAAGCCTGATGATTGGCCCTGACCTGTTCCGCTATGCCAGAGTCCACCGGGGCGGAGCAGTCCTTATTGGGACGGCAGTTGTTGCCCTGCTATCAGCGTTCTTCGGTGGTGCCAACATCGCACTTCCGTCCATCGGTAGCGGAGGACTCACCACGGGTGTGCCCTACCGGCAAGAGCTTCCTCTGCTGACGGCCGTCTTCCTTACCGCAGCTCTGGGCGGGGCTATGTCGGCGCATGACGAAATGGGTGCATCCACGATGCACCGACTTCGCGTCGTCTATTGCACCGCACTGACATTGACGGTTTGCGCCTTCTCCTTCGGCACTGAGGCTCTCGCCAACGGGCCGGAATCCGGAATCGTCTTCGTCCGGTCCGTCTTGATCTGGCTCGGCCTCGCCCTCCTGTCTGCCAGGTCGCTGGGGCAGCAACTCGGCTGGGTCATCCCTCTGACTTCGGTGCTCTTTCTGGTCTGGTACCCCCTCAACTGGTGGGACTGGACGGCTAACCCGGGACATGACCTCTTCAGTTGGGCTGTTGTCGCAATTGCTCTGACTGTCGGAGTCGCTGCAAACGCAGCAACTCCCTGGCGGGTGAAAACCTTCTCCCGCAGAGCTCGTGACGTGATCACGATTCCGCGCGCTAGAGGCGCCTCCAGCAGATGAGGCTGCCGGCCAACCAGACGGCAGGGTTAACCGCGCCGCGCCCCCGTGATCACCTCAGTGATCGTGAACCCCTTCGCCGGCCCCTCAGGGATCGTGACCTCTGTCCCGTACGGGACTCGGTGGACGCCGACCCAGTCGGCATTCGCGGGCTGCGGCTCGGTCAGGACGGTGACGGTGCCCTCAGCGTCATAGTCGTCGACGATGACGTAGACGGGGATCCCCGCACGGGCGTACTCGCGGCGCTTCTTCACTCGGTCGCGGTCCTGGTTGCGCTTTCCGGGGGAGACGACCTCGACGACGAGACGGACCGCTGCGGCCGTGACGCCGAGGCCGTCGTCCGTCAGGTACCGATCCCTGTCCTTCGGCCCGATGTAGAGGTCAGGGATCCACACCTGCCCCTCGTGGATGACGTTTCCGTCATTGCGCACGACGAAGTCACCGCCGCGCAGGAACATCACCAGTTCGTCCCGGAGCAGGTTGATGGTCTCGGTGTGTGAGTAGCGACCAGTCGGCGACACCTCGATGGCTCCCTCGATGATTTCAGCGCGGTAGCCCTCGGGGAGTTCCATCGCTTTCCATGCCTGCCACAGCACCTCGTCGTCTTCCGACAGACCGGTCGCGGACGGGACTGAGTCAGTCCTGCTGTCAGGCATGGTCTCGGGCCTCTCAGCTGCAAGAGCGGTCATGGTGGCGCACCTCCTTTCCAGTGTGGGCTTGGCGTCCTCGCGGCACAAGCAACGCGATCACGGTCTGTACGTTCACTGGGCCGACCTGGGGAAACGGCCTCCGGTCATCCGATGCCGTGAGGGCGGAACGGTTCCCCGCCCTCGGCCCCGCCCAGCTCGAACCACACCCCCTTCGCATACCGCCCCGCCCTGTCGTCCGCCACGCCCCACGCATCGGCGAGCTCCGCGACCAGGGCCATGCCCCGGCCCCAGCAGGCGGCGGCGCCCGCCGCCGGGTGGGTCACCACCGGTGGATCCGGGCTCTCGTCGAAGACCGTTACCCGCAGGCGGGTGAGGGTCAGCAGGATGCGGAGCATCGCGGAGCCCTTGGTGTGCAGGTGCACGTTCGTGATGAGTTCCGAGGTGCAGAGGGTCGCCGGCATCACCAGGGGCTCGCGGTCGAGCGTGCGGAGCACTGTTCGTACGAAGTCTCGGCAAATCTTTGGGGATGTCGAATCTGCCGGGGCGAACAGGCTGTAGTCGTAGGTGAGTTGGGTTGCTCGGTGAGGTGCGCGGGGACCGTCTGCGGGCATGGCCTTCTCCCGTCCGGAGATGAGTGAGGGTGCCCCTCGCCGGGCGATGGCGCTGCCCGAGTGCGTGCCCCTGCGGGGGCTCGGGTGCCTTTCGGCTTATGGGCAGGGGGAGTTGAGTGATTCCAGTGAGCTACTGGATGCACACTCACGGTAGGGCAGCTAGGCGTCAATTGACAACCTAATCGGCAATCTCGGTGGACCAACTCCCCTACGCTGGACAGACTTTGAAGACACCACCCGGGAGAGGCAGATGGGACTGCGCACCGTTATCAGCGAACGCCAGCGGCGGCTCGGCTCCGAGCTCAAACAACTGCGCGAGCAGGCAGGATTGAGCGCCGGGGAAGCCGCCGAGCGGGTCGGCATGGGCCGGGGACAGCTGAGCCAGATCGAGACAGCCAAGACGACCGTCCTCACGGCGCGACTCCGCCAGCTCTGTCATCTCTACGGGTGCACTGATCAGGCGTACATTGAAGCCCTTGTCACACTCTCCGAAGCAACCGGCAAAGGCTGGTGGAGCGAGTACAAGAAGCCCATGGAGCAGCGCGCGCTCAACCTGGCAGAACTGGAGTCCGGCGCCACGGCCCTGCGGATGCACCAGTCCCTGTTCATCCCGGGCCTCTTCCAGACGGCCGACTACGCGCGGGCCATCTTTGCCAGCCCGGGTCTGGGATTCGACCGCATCGAAGAAGCCCTGGATTTCCGGCTTGAGCGACAGCACGTCCTGACCCGCGAGCACCCGCCATCCGTGCACGCCGTCATTCACGAGTCGGCCTTGCACATGCGGTTCGGCGGCACCGAGGTGGCACGCGGGCAATTGCTGCGCCTCATCGAGCTGTCACGCCTGCCGAACGTGACCATCCAGGTCTATCCGTTCACATCAGAGGCGTACGCCGCCCTCAGCGGCAACTTCGTCCACGTCATCCCCGCGCTTCCCGAACTGGGAACCCTCGTACTCGAACACCCCATCGGTGTCCAGTACTTGGGAGATGGAGCCAGCCTGCGTCACTACGGCACGCTTTTCGAGCGTCTCGCCGAGCACGCCCTCGCCCCCATCGACGTATCGTTGGCCCCGGAAGCACACTCAGTGAAGGACTCGCTGGCCCTCATCCAGCACCTGCTCTACACCCTCTAGGGAGGTTCGGATGCCGGAACTGACCTGGCAGAAGTCATCGTTCAGCGGAGGACCGCAGGGAGAGTGTCTCCACCTCGCCTGCGGCCCCGGCGGAACGATCCACCTCCGCGAGAGCGACACCCCGCACGAGGTCCTGACCGCGGCCCCCGCCCAACTGACCGCCCTCCTCATCCACCTCAAACACCAGGCCCCGCACCAGGGTTGAGCCCGCCACCGGCCCCCTCGGGCAGGGCGCCCGGCTGGGTGGGGACGAGGCGGCGCCCCGCAGCGCAGGGAGGTTGCACCCCCGGCAGCTCAGCCGCACCCAACCTCAGTCGCCCGCATGCAGCCTCCGATGCAACTCCCTGATCTCATCGGAGAGTTCCGGCGCCGGCCCCGACACCACCGCCCCCGGCACCACCTCCCGGATCGGCAAAGCCGCCACCGGGCCCGGCGGGGCCGAGAACTCCGTCAGCCACGTCACCAGCTGCGCCGACGACGCCGCGTACACGATCCGGCCAAGGCCCACCCAGCCATGCGCCGCCGCACACATCGGGCAGTGTTCACCCGAGGTGTAGACCGTCGACGAAGCCCGCTCCCGCACGGAGAGATGCTCCGCCGACCAGCGGGCGATCTCGAACTCCGGGTGGCGGGTGTGGTCGCCGCCCGCCACACGGTTGCGGTCCTCGAACAGGACCTTGCCCTCCGCCGAGAGCAGCAGCGAGCCGAAGGGTTCGTCGCCCGCTTCCAGGGCCTGCCTCGCCAGGGCCACGCAGCGGCGCAGGTGCCGCAAGTCCGTCTCGGTCGGCGGGGTCGGGTTCAGGTCCGGCATCACGACTCCGTCCAGGTTCGCAGCAGTTCCTCGTGGTCGGCGGCCCGGCATCGCAGGAGCACATCGGTGTCCAGCGCCCCCTCGGCGACCAGCTCGCGCGCCTCTGCAAGCGCGTACAGGCGACGGTAGCGGGCGGCGTCCTCTCCTTCGGGCAACGCGGGCGAG
Organism: Streptomyces sp. NPDC059037; assembly: GCF_042740015.1. NCBI lineage: Bacteria > Bacillati > Actinomycetota > Actinomycetes > Kitasatosporales > Streptomycetaceae > Streptomyces > Streptomyces sp. NPDC059037. The sequence continues at coordinate 19,609 of NZ_JBHYIG010000127.1, read as the reverse complement.
CTCATGCCGCGACCCACTCCCGCAGCAGCCCCTCGCGCTCCGCCGCCCGCGGCGAGCCGCCCTCTCGCGCCCGCCCCCACTCCGCCATCGCCGCCAGCGTCGTCAGCAGGGTGCCCGCGCCTTCCGTCAGGCGGGTCAGCAACTCGCGGGAGAGGTCGTACTCCGTCTGGGAGTAGCCCGATGCCGCCGCCGTGTACACCATCAGGTCCGTGTCGCCATCCGCGTCCGTCACCCAGAGGGTCATCGTCGGCGCCTCGTCGCCGCCGCCGAGGCCCACCGTCAGCGCCATGTCCACCAGCGTGCCCACGTGGCGCTTCAGGGACTTCACCGGGGCGTTCTCCACCCTCAGCGCCTGTACGTCCTCCCAGGGCCAGACGCGGGACTGGCCGTCGCCCAGGGCCAGCACCCCTTCCGGAGTCAGCCGTACGCCCGCCGCCAGGCCCGACGGCTTCGCGCCCACGTACACGTCGCCTTCGGCGATCCAGAACAACCCCACCATGGCCATGGCAGTTCAACTCCCCCTGTGAAACCTGTGCAATCTGAGGAACCCGTGAAACAGCGCGTAGGGGCCGGGAGGTGGTTTACACCTCCCGGCCCCTACAGAGCTTACGAAACCTACCGACTACTCCGGCGACCTCTTCGGCCGCCACACCACCAACGCACTCGCCTGCTGCACGTCCTGGTACGGGACGAGATCGCGACGGTACGAGGCGTGCACCGCCGCTTCACGTTGCTGCATGGCGACGGCGGCTCCCTCCACGGCCGAGGAGAGCTCCGCGACACGGGATTGGAGTGCCGCCACCTGGTTCTCCAGCTCGATGATGCGCTTGATGCCGGCGAGGTTGATGCCCTCCTCCTGCGACAACTGCTGGACGGTGCGCAGCAGTTCGATGTCGCGGGCGGAGTAGCGCCTGCCCCGGCCCGCCGTGCGGTCGGGCGAGACCAGGCCGAGGCGGTCGTACTGGCGCAGCGTCTGCGGGTGGAGCCCGCTCAGCTGTGCCGCGACCGAGATGACGTAGACCGGCGTCTCATCGGTCAACTGGTAGGGATTTCGACGACGGCCGTCCATCTCATGCTCCCTTCGCGGCCTGGAACAGTTCTGCCCGCGGATCGTCGTCCGCAGACGCCTTGCGGTAGGACTCCAGCGCTTCCTTCGCCGACTCGCTCAACGATGTCGGTACGGAGACCTCCACCGTCACAAGCAGATCGCCTCGCGAGCCGTCCTTGCGGAGCGCGCCCTTCCCGCGCGCCCGCATCGTACGGCCGTTCGGGGTCCCCGGCGGCAACTTCAAAGTCACCGGGGGCCCGCCGAGCGTCGGCACCTTGACCTCGCCGCCCAGTGCCGCCTCCGGATACGTCACCGGAACCGTCACCGTCAGGTTGTCGCCCTTGCGGCCGAAGACCGGGTGGGCGTCGACGTGGACCACGACGTACAAGTCGCCGCCAGGACCGCCCCGTTCACCGGGGCCGCCCTTGCCGCGCAGGCGAATGCGCTGGCCGTCGCTGACGCCGGCCGGAATGCGCACCTGCATCGTGCGCGACGACTTCGCCCTGCCCGAGCCCTTGCAGACCTCGCAGGGGGTCTCGGCGATCAGGCCGCGGCCCTTGCAGTCCACGCAGGGGTCAGTGAGGGAGAAGCCTCCGCCGCCGCCCCGCGAGACCTGGCCCGTGCCGACGCAGGTCGGGCACACGCGCGGTGTGCCGTTCTTGTCGCCGGTGCCGGAACAGGCCTTGCAGGGCGCCTGGGAGGACATGCGGAGCGGGACCGTGGCCCCGTCCACCGCCTCCGTGAAGCTCAGCGTGACCTCGGACTCGATGTCCTGGCCGCGCCTGGGCTGCGTACGCGTGCCGGTCCCGGCACCCGCACCGCCCCGGTTGAACAGGCCCCCGAAGACGTCACCGAGACCGCCGCCGAAGCCGCCGCCGGCACCGCCCGCTCCACCGCCGCCCGGGGCGCCGCCTCCGAAGAGGTCGCCCAGGTCGAAGTTGAACGAGCCGCCGCCGCCCGCTCCGGGGCCGGCCCTGAAGCCGCCGTTGCCGAAGAGAGCACGCGCTTCGTCGTACTCCTTGCGCTTCTTGGGGTCCCCGAGGACGTCGTTCGCCTCGGAGATCTCCTTGAAGCGCTCTTCCGCCTTGGCGTTGCCCTTGTTGGCGTCCGGGTGGTTCTCGCGGGCGAGTTTCCGGTACGCCTTCTTGATCTCGGCCTCGGTGGCGTCCTTGGGGACGCCGAGGACCTTGTAGTAGTCCTTCTCGATGAAGTCCTTCGTGCTCATCCCCGACGTCCCTCCTCTCGCTTCACCAACACGGTCAGGTCAGCCCTCGTCCGGGCCACCGGTCTCCTTGTCCTCCGCCACATCGGCGGAGTCCGCGGAAGCAGCGGCCTCGGTGTCACCCTTGGCCGGCTGCGCGCCCGGCTGCGGCTCGGCGACGGCCACCCGCGCGGGGCGGATGGTGCGCTCGCCGATCCGGTATCCCGGCTGCAGGATCGCGACGCAGGTCGTCTCGGTGACGTCCGGTGCGTACGAGTGCATCAGGGCCTCGTGGATCGTCGGGTCGAAGGGCTCGCCCTCCTTGCCGAACTGCTGCAGGCCCATCTTGGCGACGACCGTCTCAAGAGACTCCGCCACCGACTTGAACCCGCCCACCAGCTCGCCGTGCTCACGAGCGCGGCCGATGTCGTCGAGGCTCGGGAGGAGCTCGGACAGGAGGTTCGCCGCGGCGATCTCCTTGACCGTCACCTTGTCCCGCTCCACCCGACGGCGGTAGTTCTGATACTCGGCCTGCAGCCGCTGGAGGTCCGCCGTGCGCTCGTTGAGCGCGGTGCGCACCTGGTCCAGCTGGGCGGTCAGACCCACGTCCTGAGCGGACGTCTTGTTGCTTGCTGCGTCCCCGGCCGGGGCCGCCGGGCCCTCCGCGATGGAGGGCTCGGCGGCCTTCGGCGCCGCGTCATCAGGGGTGGCGCCGGAGGGGACGTCGGGCTGCTCGGCGTTCTCGCCGCCGAGGCCCGGGGTCTCCTCGGTCATCAGGCGGCGCCGCCCTTCGCGTCACCGGGCTTCTCGTCGTCGACGATCTCGGCGTCGACCACGTCGTCTTCCTTGGACATGTTCGGGGCCTCGGTACCCTCGGCACCGGGGGCAGCGCCCTCGGCACCCTGGGCGGCCTGAGCGTCCGCGTACATGGCCTGGCCCAGCTTCTGGGAGACGGCCGCGACCTTCTCGGTGGCCGTGCGGATGTCCGCCGTGTCCTCGCCCTTGAGCTTCTCCTTCAGCTCTTCGACGGCGGACTCGACCTCGGTCTTCACGTCACCGGGGACCTTGTCCGCGTTGTCCGCGAGGAACTTCTCCGTCTGGTAGACGAGCTGCTCGCCCTGGTTGCGGGACTCGGCGGCCTCGCGGCGCTTGTGGTCCTCGTCCGCGTACTGCTCGGCCTCCTGGCGCATGCGGTCGACCTCGTCCTTCGGCAGCGAGGAGCCGCCGGTGACGGTCATCTTCTGCTCCTTGCCCGTGCCCAGGTCCTTCGCGGTCACGTGCATGATGCCGTTGGCGTCGATGTCGAAGGCGACCTCGATCTGCGGGACACCGCGCGGGGCCGGCGGCAGGCCCGTGAGCTCGAACATTCCGAGCTTCTTGTTGTACGCCGCGATCTCGCGCTCGCCCTGGTAGACCTGGATCTGCACGGACGGCTGGTTGTCCTCGGCCGTCGTGAAGATCTCGGAGCGCTTCGTCGGGATGGTCGTGTTGCGCTCGATGAGCTTCGTCATGATGCCGCCCTTGGTCTCGATACCGAGGGACAGCGGGGTGACGTCGAGGAGCAGGACGTCCTTGACCTCGCCCTTGAGGACACCGGCCTGCAGCGCGGCGCCGATGGCGACGACCTCGTCCGGGTTCACGCCCTTGTTGGCGTCCTGGCCGCCGGTCAGCTCCTTGACGAGCTCCGCGACGGCGGGCATGCGGGTCGAGCCACCGACGAGAACGACGTGGTCGATCTCGGAGAGCTGGATGCCCGCGTCCTTGATGACGTTGTGGAACGGCGTCTTGCAGCGCTCCAGAAGGTCGGACGTGAGCTGCTGGAACTGGGCGCGCGTGAGCTTCTCGTCCAGGTGCAGCGGGCCCTCTGCGGACGCCGTGATGTACGGCAGGTTGATCGAGGTCTCCGTGGAGGAGGACAGCTCGATCTTGGCCTTCTCGGCCGCCTCGCGCAGGCGCTGGAGCGCCATCTTGTCCTTGGAGAGGTCCACGCCGTGGCCGTTGTTGAACTGCTTGACCAGGTAGTCGACGACGCGCTGGTCCCAGTCGTCACCACCGAGGTGGTTGTCGCCGTTCGTGGCCTTCACCTCGACGACGCCGTCGCCGATCTCCAGGAGGGACACGTCGAAGGTGCCGCCACCGAGGTCGAAGACGAGGATCGTCTGGTCGTCCTTGTCGAGGCCGTACGCCAGGGCGGCGGCCGTCGGCTCGTTGACGATGCGCAGGACGTTCAGGCCCGCGATCTCGCCGGCCTCCTTGGTGGCCTGGCGCTCCGAGTCGTTGAAGTACGCCGGGACGGTGATGACCGCGTCGGCCACCTTCTCGCCCAGGTACGACTCCGCGTCGCGCTTCAGCTTCTGCAGGATGAACGCCGAGATCTGCTGGGGGTTGAAGCCCTTGTCGTCGATGTCCACCTTCCAGTCGGTGCCCATGTGGCGCTTGACCGACCGGATGGTCCTGTCGACGTTGGTGACCGCCTGGCGCTTGGCGACCTCGCCGACCAGCACCTCGCCGTTCTTCGCGAAGGCGACGACGGACGGCGTGGTCCTGGCGCCCTCGGCGTTGGTGATGACGGTGGGCTCGCCGCCTTCAAGAACGCTGACGACAGAGTTAGTCGTGCCCAGGTCGATGCCGACCGCACGTGCCATTTCGATTCCTCCAGAGGTACTACTTGAGTGGATCTGGCTCAAGAGTGCACGAACGCTTCGCCGGAGTCAACAGAGCTGAGTCGAGGCCGCTCAACTCTTATCCTCCCCTTACGCGCAACCGTGCCCCGAAGGGGCGCGGGGAACTGCGCGACCAGCCACAGCCGGCCCGCGGAAAGGCGTCGGCCCCAGCGAAGCCGCAACGCAGGGTTGCCTGAGCGACGCAGATCACCGTTGGGCTGGCTACAGTGCGGCTGAGTAAGTGGGTAGTCTCAGACGGACTGCATAAGTTACCGCTTAGTAATAGTTCGCCTCGCAGGCCCGAGGAGCCCCCAAATGCAACTCGCCGCGATCATCGTGTCGCTGGTCCTAATCGCGGTCGGCGTCGCGCTGTTCGGCCGAGCCATCGTGCAGATCTACCAGTTCATGCGGCTCGGTCAGAACGTGCCCGCCGGCACCCGCACCGACCAGCCCGTGCAGCGCACCATCACGGTGGCCAAGGAGTTCCTCGGCCACACCCGAATGAACCGCTGGGGCATCGTCGGTGTCGCGCACTGGTTCGTGGCGGTGGGCTTCTTCTCGCTGCTCCTGACGATCGTCAACGCCATCGGCCAGCTCTTCAAGGCCGACTGGATGCTGCCGATCATCGGTGAGTGGGCGCCGTACAACATGTTCGTCGAGTTCATCGGCACGATGACGGTCGTCGGCATCCTGACGCTGATCGTCATCCGGCAGCTGAGCAAGCCCGACAACAAGCCGGGCCGCAAGTCCCGCTTCGCGGGCTCCAAGAAGGGCCAGGCGTACTTCGTCGAGGCCGTCATCCTCATCGTCGGCGTCTGCATCTTCATGCTGCACGCCCTGGAGGGCGCCCAGCACCACGTCGACAGCTACGAGGCGTCGTTCTTCATCTCGTACCCGGTGGTCTCGGCGTTCCAGAACCTCGACGTCTCGACGCTGCAGAACCTCACGTACTTCTTCGCGGGGCTGAAGATCGCGACGTCCTTCATCTGGATGATCGTCGTCGCGCTCAACACCAACATGGGTGTCGCCTGGCACCGCTTCCTCGCCTTCCCGAACATCTGGTTCAAGCGCGAGGCCGACGGCTCCACCACCCTCGGTGAGCTGCAGCCCATGACGTCCGGCGGCAAGCCGATCGACTGGGAGGACCCGGCCGACGACGCCGTGTTCGGCGTCAGCCAGGTCGAGCAGTTCTCCTGGAAGGGCCTGCTCGACTTCAGTACGTGCACCGAGTGCGGCCGCTGCCAGTCGCAGTGCCCCGCCTGGAACACCGGCAAGCCGCTCTCCCCGAAGCTCCTGATCATGTCGCTGCGCGACCACGCGCACGCCAAGGCCCCCTACCTGCTCGCCGGCGGCGGCAAGGACATGGAGGGCAACGAGAAGGCGACGGAGGAGCAGCTCAAGGACGTTCCCGCCGCCGCTCTCGCGGAGGCCGAGCGCCCCCTCATCGGCACCGCCGAGGCTGTATCCATCAACGGCTCCGCCGTGGGCGGCGTCATCGACCCCGACGTCCTGTGGTCCTGCACCAGCTGCGGCGCCTGCGTCGAGCAGTGCCCGGTGGACATCGAGCACATCGACCACATCGTCGACATGCGCCGCTACCAGGTGATGATCGAGAGCGCGTTCCCGTCCGAGGCCGGGACGATGCTCAAGAACCTGGAGAAGAAGGGCAACCCCTGGGGCCTGGCGAAGAAGCAGCGCCTTGAGTGGCTCAAGGAGCTCGACTTCGAGGTGCCGGTCGTCGGCAAGGACATCGAGGACCTCACCGAGGTCGAGTACCTCTACTGGGTCGGATGCGCGGGTGCCCTCGAGGACCGCGCCAAGAAGACGACGAAGGCCTTCGCCGAGCTGCTCAACATCGCAGGCGTCAAGTTCGCGATCATGGGCGGCGACGAGAAGTGCACCGGTGACTCCGCACGCCGCCTGGGCAACGAGCCGCTGTTCCAGCAGCTCGGCCAGGAGAACGTGATGGCGCTGAACATGGCGTTCGGCGAGGAGCTCGACGACGACGGCAAGGTCACGCCCGAGTCGGCCAAGCCGAAGACGGCGAAGAAGATCGTCGCGACCTGCCCGCACTGCCTCAACACCATCGGCAACGAGTACCCGCAGCTCGGCGGCGACTACGAAGTCATCCACCACACGCAGCTGCTCCAGCACCTCGTCGACGAGGGCAAGCTGGTCCCGGTCACCCCGGTCGAGGGCATCATCACGTACCACGACCCCTGCTACCTGGGCCGCCACAACAAGATCTACACGCCTCCTCGCGAGATCATCGGCAAGGTGCCTGGCCTGCGCAACGAGGAGATGCACCGCCACAAGGAGCGCGGCTTCTGCTGTGGCGCCGGTGGTGCGCGGATGTGGATGGAGGAGCGGATCGGCAAGCGCATCAACGACGAGCGTGTCGACGAGGCGCTCTCGCTCAACCCGGACATCGTCTCCACCGCCTGCCCGTTCTGCCTCGTCATGCTGACCGACTCGGTCAACGGCAAGAAGAACGACGGCAAGGCCAAGGAGTCGATCACGGTCGTGGACGTCGCGCAGCTGCTCCTGGAATCCGTGAAGACGCCGGTGGACCCGGCGGGTTCGCAGGAGACCGCGGACGAGCCGGAGCCCGAGCCGGTGAAGTAGCTCCCGCTGCCAGCGTTTCAGGCCGGTTCCGCCCTTGCAGGCGGGACCGGCCTGTTGCGTCCTGCCGGAACGGGAGCATCATGTGCAGGTTGTTGTGCAGGTTGTTGTCTCAAGGGGCGGTCGAGGTCAGGGTTGATGGTGGGCATACGGAGCGACAGACGCGGTGGCAGACCCGACGGCACACGCGGCGTACGCCGTGCACGCCGCGCCCGGATACGACTGACGGCGGCCACGCTCGGCTGCGCCCTGCTGCTCGCGGGCTGCGGCAGCGGCGGTGACGGCGACGCGTCCCCCGAGCACCGCCCGGTCGGCGGCATGGCCGACCAGGGCAAGGCGTCCGCGCCGCTGCCCGTCCCCCGGGGCGACGGCAGCAAGACCGCCGACGACTTCAACGGCGACGGCGCCCCCGATCTCGTACTCGACGATCTCGTGCACCGCGGCCACGGCGACGACGCGGGCATCGGCGTCGTCTACGGATCGCGCAGCGGACTGCGGCCCGGCGCGCGGCAGTTGCTGAGCGCGCGGGCCAACGGGGCGCGGACCAAGGGCGAGCTGCCCGCAGCCTTCGAGTCGGAGGCCTCCTGCGACCTCGACAAGGACGGCTTCACCGATCTGCTGGTCTCCACCGACCCGCCGTACGACGGCCTCGGCCAGCCGCCCGTGCCGCTGCAGATCCTCTTCGGCTCGCCCAAGGGCCTGACCGGCAAGGCCGTGAAGGTGCGGGTGCCCGCGCAGGCCCGGATCGGCAACGACTGGTCCGACCAGCCGGTCTGCGGCGACTTCGACGGGGACGGCGCGAGCGACCTCGTGCTGCACGCGAGCGGCGCCCGGCTGACCTTCCTGCGCGGCCCGTTCAAGCGGACCGGCGCCGCACGCGCCGCAGGGAAGCCGCTGGCCGCGCCCGGCAACGACCTCGTCACCGGCGAGGCCACCGATGTGGACCGGGACGGCTACGACGACCTCCTCGTGCGCAAGGCCGCCGACGCGTCGGGCGCCGCCACCAGCGCGCTCGTCCTCGGCGGGCCGAAGGGTCCCGCCGAGACCGGGGTGCTCTTCCCCTCCGGTACGGACGTCGCGTTCGGGCGGTTCGGCAAGGGCAAGGCGGCGACGGACGCGGCCGTCGCGGGGCCGAGGGGCGTTGCTCTGCGCTATGACGTGCCGGGCACGGGGCGGGGGGCGCGGGGGGGGCGGGGGGGGGCCCGGGGCCCCCGGGGGGTCGACGGGCCGCCGCCGGGGGCGCTGGGGGGGCGGTGGGGTGTGTCGGGGCGCTCTCGGGGGCGGGGCCGGGGGGGGGCGGGGTGGGGGGCGCGCCGGGTCTCCGTGGACGCCGGTGATCTCGACGGTGACGGGCTGAGCGAGCTGGTCATGAGCGGGGGCGGCAGCGGGAGTGGCGGTGGCGCGGGGGAGGTTCGCGTCTTCCGGGGCCGTGCGGGTGGGCTCGGCGCCAACGCGTCGGCGACTGTCGTTCCCTCCGCGGAGGGCACCACTCAGGTTCTTGGCGTTGCCGACTTCGACGGGGACGGGCGGGGGGATCTTGTCCTGCGGACGTACCGGGGGGATGGCGCGGACACTGTGGGGGTTTATCCCGGGGCGAAGGGGGACCTGGTGGCGCGTAAGCCTCGACTCACGTTCTCTACGCGGGAGTTTCTTGGCATGGGGGATGGTTCGTAGGGGTTTCGCTGGGTCTCTTCGACTGCGGGATCGTCGTGGCTTGTCGCGCAGTTCCCCGGGGGGGGGGGGGGGGGGCCCCCCCCCCGCCCAAGCCCCGCGCAGTGATAAAAAAAAAAACACCCCCAACCAAACACAACAGCACGGTGGAG
>NZ_JBHYIG010000127.1:0-10242 GCF_042740015.1 Streptomyces sp. NPDC059037 | reverse complement strand
GGGGGTTTTTCTCGCGGGGGGGTTGGTGGGGGTTTGGCGCGCCGGCCCCCGCGCCCCTGACGGGGCGCACCCCCCTGGTTCATCCGGGCGTCACCTTCTCTCCCCTCTCGCACAACCATTCGTACGTCTCGCAGGTCACACCCCCGGAAGTATCGCCCCACTCCCGGGAGTTCCACGTGCGCGTACGAAACCTGGCCATCGCCGCCGGCGTCGCGGCCCTCGCCGCCGCGGGCCTGAGCCTGCCGCTCGCCGGGACGGCGATCGCCGCGTCCACCCTCAAGGACGACTACAACGGCGACGGTTACCGCGACCTGGCGATCGGCACGCCGGGCAGCAACTCCGTGATGGTGACGTTCGGTTCGGCATCCGGTGTCGCGGCCAACCGCGCCGTCACCCTCACCCAGAACTCGACCCAGGTCCCCGGAGTCACCGAGCCCGAGGACGAGTTCGGCGAGAACATCACCAGCGGTGACGTGAACCGCGACGGCTACGCCGACCTGATCGTCGGCGCCCCCGGCGAGAAGGTGGAGGGCAAGCCGTCCGGCTCCGTCACCATCCTGTGGGGCGGCCAGGGCGGCTTCACCGCGGGCGGCCGGGTCCTGAACTCCCCCGCCGACACCACGGGCCGCTACGGCGAGGCCACCGTCTGGACCGACTTCGACGGCGACGGCTCGCCCCAGCTGAGCGTCATCAGCGGCGACAACTGGTGGTACTACTCCGGCGCGGGCGAGGACGGCCGCGTACACGGCCTGGAGGTCGACTTCATCCCCGACGGCGCCCGCCTCGACGGCATGATCGCGGGCAAGTTCAAGGTCAAGGACGGCAGCGGCCTCGTCCTGTACGGCGAGCGCGCGGACGGCGGCGCCTACACCGCGCACATGAACGGCGGCTTCGGCGACTACGGCTACCAGGCCGAGGTCCTCGGCGAGGGAGACGACCCGACGGCGACGCGCGACGCGGCCACCGCCGGTGATGTCAACGGCGACGGTTACGACGATCTCGTCACCGGCAACTCCCGTGCGGGGAAGGGTGGTTCGGTCACCGTCCGGCTCGGTGGTGACCGCGCGTTCGGCGCGCCCGTGACGTACGACCAGGACAGCGCGGGCGTTCCCGGCGCCGGCGAGGCGGGCGACGGCTTCGGTGCCTCCGTCTCGGCGGGCGACGTCACCGGCGACGGCCTGCCCGACCTCGCGGTGGGCGCGCCCGGCGAGACGGTCGGCACGGTGGCCGGGACCGGCAGTGTCGTCCTGCTCAAGTCGTCGGCGGGCGCCTTCACTTCGGGGCAGTCCTGGCACCAGGAGACCTCGGGCGTACCCGGCGCCGGCGAGGCGGGCGACGGCTTCGGCACCTCCGTACGCCTCAAGGACATCAACAAGAACGGCAAGGCGGACCTGGCCACCGGCGCGACCGGCGAGGACATCGGCACGACGCGGGACGTCGGCGCGGTGTGGGTGCTGCGCGGCACGGCGACGGGCCTGACGTCGTCGTACGCGGCGTCCTTCAACGGCTCGGACTTCGGGGTCGGCACGGCGGGCGCGGGCTTCGGCCGCACGGTCCGCTGATCCCGCCTTTCACTTCACTGCCTCAACTGCCCTTTCCTATTACGTGAGTTGGAGACACCTCAGTGGTTTCGACGGCTGACCGCGCACACAGACCCGCGCGGCACAAGATCCTCGCGGTGGGCGCGCTCGGCGCCGCCACCGTGCTCGGCCTCGCGGGCCTTACGGCGGGCGGCGCGTCCGCCGCCGAGCCGTCGAAGCCGCGGGCCGACTACAACGGCGACGGATACGCGGACCTCGCGGTCGGCGTGCCGGGCGCGACGGTCGGCGGCAAGACCAAGGCCGGGTACGTGAATGTGGTGTGGGGCGGCGCGTCCGGCCTCGGGAAGCACGGCTCGACGAACGTCGGCCAGGGCACGGCCGGCGTCCCCGGCACGGTGGAGGCCGGCGACCGCTTCGGCACGGCCGTCCACTCCGCCGACCTGAACGGCGACGGCTACAGCGACCTGATCGCGTCGGCGCCCGGCGAGGCCATCGACACCACCCCCGACGTGGGCACCATCTCCGTGCTGTGGGGCTCGGCGGGCGGCTTCGCCAAGGGTGGCATCACGGCCGCCAAGGGCGGCTCCGAGGATTCCAGGATCGGCGGCGCGCTCAGCACCGGCGACTACGACGGCGACGGCACGCAGGACCTCGTCTTCCCGATCGCCGGTGAGGAGGGCACGGCGACGATGATGCGCCCCGGGCCCATCACGTCGGCGACGAACACCAGGCCGGCCATCGTCGAGAACCACCAGTTCGGCGGCCCGCGCGCCTACGCATCCGCCGACTTCGACGGGGACGGCAAGGACGACCTCGCGGTGACGTACAAGGGCATGGAGAGCTCAGGCACCTTCGTCGTCCGCAAGGCGTCCGGCGAGTGGCAGAACTTCTGGAGCACCGGCGACTACGGCACGTCGGTCGCCGCGGGCGACTTCGACGGGGACGGCACGGCCGACCTCGCGCTCGGCGGCGTCACGGCGAACCCGGAGGCGGACGGCACCCATTGCGAGGACCGGCTCGGCGGCGCGGTCCTCACCGTGTACGGCAAGCAGGGCGCCGCGCTCGGCGGCGGCTCCGCGTGCACCACGCAGAGCACGCCCGAGGTCGGCGGCAGCCCGGAGTCCGGGGACAACTTCGGGGCGTCGCTGGCGGCGGCCAATCTCGACCGGGACGGCATCGACGAACTGATCGTCGGCGGTGACGCGGAGGCGGTGGGCACCGCGGCGAACGCGGGCACGTACTGGATCCTCGCCTCGGCCGGCACGGGCAAGCCCCTGGTGGGGCCCGCCTACAGCCAGAACTCCGCGGGCGTCGCGGGCACGGCGGAGGCGGGCGACCGCCTGGGCGCCGGGGTCGCCGCCGGTGACTACAACGGGGACGCGTACCCGGACGTGGCCGTCGGCGCGCCCGGCGAGGACGGCGGCTCGGGCGGCGTCTGGTACTCCGCGACCCCGAAGGAGGGGCCGAACCCGGCGGTGGTCTCGGTGACTCCGGGGAAGCTGGGGCTCACCGGGGCGAGCGAGTACGGCACCGTACTGGCGCGGTAGACCCGCCGCTTCGCGGCGGATTTTTCCCACCCACCCACTCACCCACCCGATTACCCCGCAGCCAACAGGAGCCCAAGCACATGCCCAAGCACAAGCGCCCCACCCCCCGTACCCACAGACCCGGCCGCCTCGCCGCGGCCACCGCCGCCGCCGCGGCCCTCACAGGCGGCCTCCTCACCCTCACCGCGACGACCGCGACCGCCGCCCCCGCGGCGACCCAGCCGGACGACGCGGACTTCAACGGCGACGGCGCGGCCGACCTCGCCACCTCCGCCACGCACGCGAACGTCGGCGGCAAGGACAAGGCGGGCCAGGTCGTCGTCACGTACGGCGGCGCCGAGCGGCGGCACACCACGTACAGCCAGAACAGCGCGGGCGTCCCCGGCACCGCCGAGGCGGGCGACGCCTTCGGCGCGGACACCGCGTACGGCGACTTCGACCGCGACGGCTACGACGACCTCGCGGTGGCCGCGATCGGCGAGGACGTCGGCACGGACGTGGACGGCGGCACCGTACAGATCCTGTGGGGCTCGCCGAACGGCCTCTCCGGCGGCAGCACGCTCACGGACCCGCGCCCCACCAAGCACGACAAGTTCGGCGGCCCCATCCAGGCGGGCGACTTCGACGGCGACGGCACCGACGACCTCGCCGTGGGCGCGAGCTCGGGCGCCGCCACGATCGACCTCTTCGACCGCGGCATCACCCGCACCGGAACCCCCGGCGGCCACTACACGGTCCTGCCGCCCATCCACAGCGGCGAAGGCGCGGGCCCCTTCAACCTGCACTCCGGCGACGTCAACGGCGACGGCCGCGACGACCTGATCGTCGACGGCTACTCCACGGCGGACGGCTACAACGCCAACCTCTGGCTGCCCGGCAGCGCGAACGGCATCACCACGACCGGCGTCCAGCGGCTGCCCGCCGGCTACATCACCGACGTGGGCGACACGGACAGCGACGGCTACGGCGACGTCATCATCGGCCTGACCTGGGACGAAGGCATCGACGGCGCCAACAAGGGCGGCACGGTGTACGTCGTCAAGGGCAACGCCAACGGCCCCTACGGCGGCAGCGAGACCATCACCCAGGACTCGCCGGGCATCCCCGGCGGCAGCGAGAACGGCGACAACTTCGGCGCCGAACTGGACCTCGGCGACATCAACGGCGACGGCCACCTCGACCTGGTCGTCAGCTCCCCCGGCGAGGACCTGGACGGCGTCTCGGACGCGGGCTCGGCGACCCTCGTCTACGGCGCGGCGGACGGCTCGGGCCTCTCCACGCAGGGCGCGGTCCTGCTCAGCCAGGACACCCCGGGCGTCCCCAACTCCAATGAGACGAACGACTACTTCGGCTCGGACGTCCACATCGACGACCTGAACGCGGACGGCCGCGGCGAGGTCGCCATCGGCGCGCTGGGCGAGAACGGTGCCAACGGCGCCTTCTACGTCCTGGACTCCAACGCCGACGGCACGCTCGCCTCCGGCGCCGGCATCTACACGTCCACGGTGGGCATCTCCGCCACGGGCACCGCGCGCCTGGGCTCCAACTTCGCGGACTGAGCCGCCACTTCGCCCCTCCCCCAAGCCGCCGGGCCCGCACGCTCCCCCCGTGCGGGCCCGGCTTCCCCGATCTCTCATCTCGGAGCTCCCGTGCGCCTCCGCACCATCCCCCTGGCCGCGTCCCTCACGACCACCGGCCTGGTCACCGCCCTGCTCACCGCCCTGCCCGGCACGGCCACGGCCGCGCCGTCCGGACTCTCCGGCGATTTCAACGGCGACGGCCACCGCGATCTGGCGATCTCCGCCCCGGCCGCCACGGTCGGCGGCAAGTCCTGGGCGGGTCATGTCGCCGTGGCGTACGGATCGGCTTCCGGCAGCCCGGACCCGGCCCGCCGCACGGTCATCAGCCAGAACTCGCCCGGAGTGCCGGGCGAGGCCGAGAAGGACGACGAGTTCGGCCACCGGATCGCGGCGGCCGACCTGAACCGCGACGGATACAGCGACCTCGTCGTCACGTCCTCGCGCGAGAAGACCGGCAGCCACCCGGACGCGGGCACGGTGGTGATCGTCTGGGGCTCGGCGGGCGGCCTGTCCGGCGGCACGACCGTCGACAACCCCCAGCCGCTGCACGGCAGTTACTTCGGGCTCGGCCTGGCCGCAGGTGACTTCACCGGCGACGGGAAGCCGGACCTCGCCGTGTCCGCACAGGGCGACACCGGCACCAATCCCTTCAAGATCCGCCTGATCCGCGGCCCGTTCACCAAGTCCGGCTCGACCGGCACCATCACGTCGTACGCCGCACCGCTCGAAGGCCCGACCCTCACGGCGGGCCGGGTGAACGGCGACGCCAAGACCGACCTGGTGGTCACCGGCAGGAAGACCAACAGCGACCACCTCGGGGCGGCCGTCTACTACAAGGGCACATCGGCGGGCCTGACCAAGGGCGCGAGCCTGCGCGCGGGCACCACGGCGGCCATCGGCGACCTGGACGGCGACGGCTACGGAGACATCGCCGTCGGCAACCCCGACGAGCCCGGCGACGAGCCGTCCGGCTCCAAGGGCGGCGAGGTCAGCGTCGTCTACGGCACCTCGTCGGGCCCGAGCGCCACCCGCCGTACGACCCTGACGCAGAGCAGTGCGGGCGTGCCGGGCGCCGCCGAGTACGGGGACAACTTCGGCGCGTCGGTGGCCGTGGGCGACCTCGACGGCGACGGCCACGCGGAGCTGACGGCAGGCGCCCCCGGCGAGAGCATCGGCGCCGAACCGGACCTCATCCTGGGTGCCGGCGCGGTCACCGTCCTGCGCGGCTCCGCATCGGGCCTCACCACCACCGGCGCGCTCAACCTCACCCAGGACAGCCCCGGCGTCCCCGGCAGCGCGGAGTCCATCGACGGCTTCGGCGCGACCCTGCTCTGCTCGGACATCGGCGCCGACGGCCGCCAGGACCTCACGGCGACGGCCTCCCAGGAGAACGACGACGCGGGCGCCGTATGGCATCTCCCCGGCACCGCGGGCTCCCTCTACTCCACGACGGCATCCACCAGCTTCGGCCCGAGCGGGCTTGGCCTCTCCACGGCGTACTCGGCCTTCGGGTCGGACCTCGCGGGCTGACCGAAGGACACGACTCATGCGCAGACGCATCATCGCCGCCGTCGCCACCCTGGCCACGGCCGCCCTCACCCCCTTGGCCCTGCCCGCGCCGGCCACGGCCGCGCCGGCCCGGTACGCAGACGACTTCAACGGCGACGGCCACCGCGACCTGGCCGTGGGCATGCCGTCGAAGACCGTCGACGGCAAGAAGCGGGCCGGCGCGATCCTGGTGACCTTCGGCTCGGCCTCGGGTCTGACCGGCAAGCGCGTGTACGTCACCCAGGACTCCCCGGGTGTTCCCGGCGGCGCGGAGGCGGAGGACCTGTTCGGCACCGCACTCTCCAGCGGCGACCTGGACGGCGACGGATACGCCGATCTGCTCGTCACCAGCGAGGCCGAGACGGTCGACGGCCTGTGGGCGCGCGGCTCCGTCACGGTCCTGTGGGGCGGCCCCACCCCCTTCCGCGGCGGCACGTCCCTGGCCGACCCGGCCCCCGCAGGCCAGCAGTGGTTCGGAACCGACACCGCCGTCGGCGACTTCGTGGGCGATGCCGCGCCCGAGGTGGTCCTCTCGGACGCCTCCGGCCTCTGGCTGGTCGAGGGCGGCTTCAGCCGTACGTCCCTGCCGGAGCCGGAGCCGCTGTACGCGCGCGGCGGCAACAACCAAGTGGGCTCCGGGCAGTTGGCGGTGGGTGACTTCTCGGGCGGCGGCAAGGACGAACTGGCGGTGACCGTGCCCGGCACGACCGTGGTCTACGGCAGCGGTCCGACGGGCGAGAAGTCCGAGTTCTACGACCGGGCGGCTCTCGCGGGCGGAACCACTTCCGCGGCGGGCGACCTGAACGGCGACGGCTGCGACGACCTCGCCGTGGGTCTGCCGAGCCCCGACCTGTACAGCAACGGCATCGCCGACCCCAGCCGCGAAGCGGGCTACGTGATGGTCTTCCAGGGCACGGAGGAGGCCGACGCCACCGGCGGCCTGAGCCGCACGCGCCGCACCTACCACCAGGGGACCTCCGGCATCCCCGGCGAGAACGAGCCCCTCGACCAGTTCGGCGCGGACCTCTCCATCGCCGACATCACCGGCGACGGCCGCGCGGAACTGGCGGTCGGCGTCTCCTACGAATCCCTGGAGGGCCACACCCGCACCGGCGACGTCCTCGTGCTGCGCGGCTCCGCCACCGGCCCGACCGCCACCGGCGCCAGGCGCTTCTCGCAGAGCACGGCCGGGGTGCCGGGCGCCGCGGAGTTCAACGACGAGTTCGGCGCGCGCGTCCGGCTCGCCGACTTCGACCGGGACGGCAGGGCCGACCTCGCGACGACCGCGCCGGGCGAGAACCGGATGAGCGGCGCCGTCTGGCAGTTGCGCGGCACAGGCTCGGGACTCTCGACGTCCGGCGCGGACGTCTTCAGCCCGGCGGACTACGGCCTGGCTGCCGGCTCGCATCTGGGCGAGGCGGTCAATGACTGAGACAGCGCCCGAACTTGCGCATCACCCGTACCGAAGTACCCGTCTTCACACACGAGTTGGAGTCCTTGTGTCCCTGCGCGCACGCGTCACCACCATCGCCGCCACGGCCACGGCCCTGGCCGCCACCGGCCTCGCCCTGCCCTTCGCGGGCACCTCCGTCGCCGCCGAACCCACCCCTGTGGAGAGCGACTTCAACGGCGACGGCTATGCCGACCTCGCCGTCGGCGTGCCCAGCGGCAGCGTCGACGGGAAGGCCAAGGCCGGTTACGTCAGCGTCGTCTTCGGCGGTGAGAACGGTCCCGGACGGCACGGCGCGCGGCGGATCACGCAGGCCACCGTCGAGGTGCCCGGCACCCCGGAGGGCAGTGACCGCTTCGGGGCCGCCGTCACGTCCGCGTACATCGACGACGACCCGTACGCCGACCTCGTCATCGGCGCCCCCGGCGAGGACATCGACGCCAAGACCGACGCCGGCTCGGTCACCGTCCTGTACGGCGCGGGCGACGGCTTCTCCGAGGCCGGCACCGCCGCCCGGGGGGCCGCGTCGGGCGACACGTACGGAAACGCCCTCGTCGCGGCCGACTTCACCGGCGACACGGACGTCGACCTGGCGATCGGCGCCAAGGACAAGGTCGTCGCCAACTACAACCCGCTCACCGCCGGCACCAGCACCCTCATGGCCGACCGGATGGGCGGCCGCGCCCCCGTCATGACGACGGGCGACTTCAACACCGACGGGCTTCCCGACCTCGCCCTCGGCTACTACACGCAGAACCAGCCCTACACCCAGTCCCACCTGCGCCTCTACGGCTGGAACAAGGACGAGGGCTCCATGGGCAACTTCTGGAACAACTCCAACGGCGCCGCGAACGCCCTCGCCTCCGGCGACTTCAACGGCGACGGCTACGACGACCTCGCCGTCGGCAACTGCCGCGAGATAGCCGACGAGAACATCGACGACCCGTGCGGTCCGGAGCAGCTCACCAAGGGCGGCGGCATCCACATCCGGTTCGGCGGCGCCAACGGCAGCTTCGGCTGGGAGCAGCAGACGCTCAACCAGGACACCACGGGCGTGCCCGGCGTCGCCGAGACCGGTGACGGCTTCGGCGACGCGCTCGCCGCGGCGGACATCGACGCCGACGGCCACGACGACCTGATCGCGGGCGCCCCCGGCGAGGCGATCGGCAGCGCGGCCCGTGCGGGCAGTTTCACCGTCCTCAAGGGCGGCGCGATCGGCCTCATCGACGCGTCCGGGTCGGCGACGGGTGTCGGGTACCAGCAGAACTCCGAGGGTGTCCCGGGCGTCGCCGAATCGGGTGACGCCTTCGGCGCGGCGCTCACCATCAACGACCACAACGGCGACGGCTACGCGGACCTGAACGCCGGCGCGCCCGGCGAGAACGCCGCGGCGGGCGGCGTCTGGCACCTGCCTTCCTTCTCACCCGGCCCGGTCATCACCCCGAAGTCCCTCTCCCTGCCCGCCTCGTCGGACCCACTGGCCTACGGAGCGGTGCTCGGCCACTGACCCCTCGGGGATCCCCCTAGGGGCTGTCACAGGTCGGCGGCAAAGCCCCTCTCCTCCTGGGGAGGGACGCCCCCGCCCCTTCAGACCAGGTACGTTCGATTCGTGGCTGGATTCAGGATCGGACGCGGCCGGGACAACCGCGCCCCGCAAGCGCGACCGCAACAACGACCGCGGCAGGAGCCGTACGGGCAGCAGGCCCCCCAGGGCCAGCAGCCGCCGTACGGCTATCCGCAGGCGCCTCCGGGCCCTCAGCAGTACGGGCGTCAGCCCTACGGCCAGGGGCCGGGCGGGCCTGGCGGGCCCGGCGGGCAGCAGTGGCCGCAGGCGGGCGGCGGCAATCACGGGGAGCCGGAATACTTCGGCGGACCGGATGACGACCCCGCTCACGGCGGGCCAGGGGGCGGCTACGACCCGTACGCCGCGAACAACCCGGGTCACACCCAGGCCTTCTCCATCGGCGAGGACCCCTACACCCAGGGCGACACCTACCGCGCGGGCCAGGCGAGCGCCCCGATGGGCCCGCGGCTGCACTGGAAGGACCTGCTGCGCGGCATCGTGCTGCACCCGGGCCCGACCTTCCTGCAGATGCGGGACTACGCGATGTGGGCCCCGGCCGTCATCGTGACGTTCCTCTACGGCCTCCTTGCGATCTTCGGCTTCGACGCGGCCCGCGAGGACGCGATCAACGCCACGCTCTCGTCGGCCGTCCCGTTCGTCCTGACGACCGGCGTCGCGATCACGATCAGCACCTTCATCCTGGGCGTGGTCACGCACACCCTCGCCCGCCAGCTCGGCGGCGACGGCGCCTGGCAGCCGACGGTCGGCCTCTCCATGCTGATCATGTCGATCACGGACGCGCCCCGCGTGGTGGTCGCGATGTTCCTCGGCGGCGGCCAGCCCTTCGTACAGCTGCTCGGCTGGGTGACCTGGGTCGCGGCGGGCGCGCTGCTCACCACGATGGTGAGCAAGTCGCACGACCTGCCGTGGCCGAAGGCGCTGGGCGCTGCGTCGATCCAGCTCCTGGCGATCCTGGCGATCATCAAGCTGGGCACGTTCTAGACGCACATAC
>NZ_JBHYIG010000126.1:0-26299 GCF_042740015.1 Streptomyces sp. NPDC059037 | reverse complement strand
GGGGGGGGGGGCTTACGCGCCCCCCCCCCCCCCGCAGCTTTATTCACCCACCCCCCGCCCCCCCCCCCCCACCCCCCCCAACACCGGCGGCCCGGCGTGTTTTTACCCGAACCCCGGCCGCTTCAGGTCACTTGGCACACACAGTTTTGTCGGCTTCGACCTTCTGGATGCCCTCCGGCGCCTTCGACGATCCACTGATGGGAACCCCGGCGCCCTTGAAGTCGCCGCCGAGCGTCAGCTTGATCGCCGGGAGTCCCTGTGCGTTCTTCTCGCTCTCGCCGGGCTTCATCGCGGAGCCGGGCAGGCCCATGATGTCGGCGAGCCGCCGGGCCTGGTCGGCCTGGTCGGGCGCGTACTCCAGCGTCGTCTTCTTCATGTCCGACGGCGCGTTGCCGAGCTGGCTGGACTTGAGCACGCCCTCACTGTTCTGCAGCCACTCGAGAGTTGTCTGAGCGGCGCCGGCCTTGCCACTGCCGTTGTAGATGTTGACCCGCACCTCGGAGGGGTCCGCCTTGCTGCCCTTGAGGCGGGCGGCGATCGCGGCCTTCTCCTTCTTCTCCTTCTTCTTCACCTCGGTCAGCGACTCGTCGGCGCGCATCATGGAGAACAGCGGGTCGGCCTTGGCCTCGTTCACGACGACCGTGGCCTTGACCTTCTCCGTCGGGTTGTCGATCACCGGCACGGTCGCGAAGCTCAGGTTCTTCATGTCGAGCTTGCCCAACTCCATGCCCAGGTCACGGAGTTTCATTATGTCCGCGATCTTGGAGTCGACCGAGAGCGCCTCGGTGCCGGCCTCGGCGAGATCTATCATCTTCTTCGGGTTCGTGAGCGTGTCGTTCGACTTGAGCTTGCGCATCAGCGAGCTGAGGAACTGCTGCTGCAGCTCGATCCGGCTCAAGTCGCCGCCCGTGCCCACCGAATGCCGCGTACGGACGAATGCGAGCGCGTCCTCGCCCTCGATGGTGTGCTCGCCCTTGGACAGCTTCAGATGCGAGTCCGGGTCGTCGATGTCCTTCGCGAGACAGACGTCCACGCCGCCGACCGCGCTGGACAGCGTCTTGACCGCGTTGAAGTCGGCCACCATGAAGTGGTCGGGCACTATCCCGGTGATCTTCGTGACCGTACGCATCGTGCAGCTGGGCGTGCGCTCGCTCTGCCCCAGGCTCTCGTTGAAGCGGACGTCCTGGCTGCCCGGGATGGTCTTCTTGCTGCCGTCCTCCATCGTGGTCGGGCAGTCCGGAATATCCGTGATCATGTCGCGCGGGATGCTCAACGCGGTCGCGTTGGAGCGGTCCTTGGAGACGTGCAGCAGGATCGTCGTGTCGGCGTGACCGACGCTCTCCTTGTCGCCGTACTTGGTGTTGCCCTTGCCGGTGCGCTTGTCCGTGCCCATCACCAGGATGTTGATGGCCCGGTCCTTGCTGAAGCCGCCGGTTCCCGCGCCGTCGTCGGGGATCGAGGTGATGTTGTCGTTCAGGTGCTGGTACCAGAGGTACGCGCCCGCGCAGCCCGAGACCAGGACGAAGGCGAGCACACCGCCGGTCCACGTCAGGACCTTCTTGCCCTTGGACTTCTTCGGCTTCTGCTTGCGCCGGCCGCCCGCGGCCTCCGGCTGCGGAGCCCGCCGTCTGCGCTGGCCCGGCACCTGGTGCTGCTCGTGCTGCTCGTCACGGTGCTCGTCGCGTCGGCCACCGCGGCCGCGCGCTCCCGGGCGGGCCGCCGACCGTGAAGGTCTGCGCGGTCCGGGCACCGCCGACTGCCCTGCGGAAGGGCTCAGTCGCAGTTCGTAATCGCCGGTGTTCGGGTTGAGCACCCACTGGTCTGCGGGGTCGATGTTCTCCGCCCGCCCACGGCCTTGCGCGTCCACGGTTGTTTGCGTCCTCCGTCGGGGCCACGCGGCGCCTTTCCCCCCTCAGAAGGCGCTCGGTCAGTCGTCCAGCGGTGCGCGGCCACAAAGGGCCCGGCGCACCGGATCGCTCACACTATCCGCCCAGTTCAGCGCTGAACGACGCCGGTGACAAATTCCACTCCCCTACAACTGGGCAATCCGCCCCATTTCTTGATGCAGGGCGTCTTGCGTTTGAGGATGCCTTTACTTACAGGCCGTTCCGGCGGCCGTGTTGCCCCGGAATGTGGGAGCGGGACTCGGCGTAGGTGAGCGGTCGTCCGGCTTCTCGTCGCTCTCGTCGCTCTCGTCGTCCGACGAGTCGTCGGCGTCCTCGCGCGCCGTCTCTGCCGCTTTCTTGCGCGACACCTGAAGGGGTGCGTCGGTGCGCAGGCGCGTGAAGAGTTCGTCGGCAGCGGGCTCGACGAGTTCGTCGCGATTGGTGTCGTAGACATACGAGCGCCGGGGCACCGTGAGGAACTGCACCCGTTCTGTGGGGATGTTGCGCATACCGCGCACCAGTTCGTACAAATCACGCAAACTCGCAAGTCCCGGGTCCGTCGTCAGCGCGGAGGTCGCCGCGTCGAGAACCGGATACAGCTTGGCGGGATTGAGCAGGACGTCATTGCTCCGCACCTTGTTGACGAGCGCCGCGAGGAACTGCTGCTGACGGTCCATCCGGTCGGTGTCGCTGCCGTTGCCGATGCTCTTGCGGGCCCGCACATAGCCCAGCGCCTGCTCGCCGTTGAGGGTCTGCCGGCCCGCGGCCAGCTTCACCTTGGCGTCCTTGTCCCTGATCGGGGTCTTGAGGCAGACCTCCACGCCGTCGACCGCTTCGACCATGTCCTTGAATCCGGCGAAATCAATCACCACGTGGTGGTCGATCCGGATCCTGGTCAGCTTCTCGATCGTACGTATCGTGCAGGCCGTGCCGCCGAACTCGTACGCCCAGTTGAACTGCGCGAACTGGGCCCGCGTCCGCGACCCGTCGGGGCGGCGGCACCTGGGGATGTCCACCATCACGTCGCGCGGGATCGACACCGCCGTCGCGCTCTGCCGGTCGGCCGCCAGGTGCAGCAGGATCGTGGTGTCCGAGCGCTGGGTGCCCGGATCGCGGCCGTACTTCTTGTTGGCGGGGCCCGCCCGGGTGTCCGAGCCGATGAGCAGGATGTTCTGCGCGTCGTGCACCAGCGGGGTCGGGCGCTCCTTCTCGTAGCGCGCGAGCTCGGCGGCGGCGTCGGTGTCCTTGGTGATGTTGCCGTCGAGCTTGTTGTAGACCGCCCAGCCGGCGCCTGCCGTGCCGAGCACGACCGTGGCGGCCCCGATCGCCCGGCGGCGCCCCCCCCCCCCCCGCGGCCCCGCGACGCCCCCCCCCCCGGGGGGGGGGGCCCCGCCCGGGGGGGGGCGGGGGGGGCCCCGCGCCGCGCCCGGGCCCCCCCGCGCCCCCGGCCCGGCCCGACGCCCGCACCCGTGGGGCTTGAGCCCGCTCCGGGTGCGTACGTGGCCTTCGGCCCAGGCGGGGCGCCGTCCGGGTCCGGGCGATCCGGTCCGGAGGGCATGCCTGCGGTGTCGGTCACGTGTGCGTCCACCCCTCATGGCGACGTCGGTGCATGGTGCGCTCTTACGACCATGGACCTGCGCGGCGCCCGTGGCCTGCGGGCCAGGGTCCGGGGTGGGCCGAACGGGGGACGGTTACCGGGCGGTGCCGGCCACCGGTCCCCCGTGGTGTCGGGTCACTCGCCCGGCACGCTGTCGGTCACCCGCTCGTCGTCGGTCCGCTTGGCGAGGCCGCCGTCGGCGAGCCGGTCCAGGTGGCGGCAGAGCACCACGGATCCGCCCGCCGCGAGCGGGGCGTACAGACCGCAGCTCAGGCCCTCCCAGGTGTCGTACGACAGACCGGAGAGCAGCCGGGAGCCCGGCGCGAGCCCGCGCGCCGCGGCGTCGGCGCGGGCCCGCTCCACCAGCTCGGCGCCCGTCAGCTCGCCGGCGCCGGAGACCGCGAGGGCGGGCTCGTCCGGGTCCACGGGCGCGTACGGCGCGAAGCGGTCGCCCTGGCTCGGCACCTCGACCGCGTAGTCGGCGAAGCCCGCGGGCGGCTGCGGGAAGCGCCCGCCGAGCGGTCGCAGCGCAAGGGCGACGCGCTCCCCGGAGCAGGCGCGCGCCGCCTCCAGCGAATCGGGCCCGCTGACGACGAGGTCCGCCTTGGCCGGGTCGCCGCCGACGTCCGCGACGACGCCCACGGACGAACAGGCGAGCAGCCAGACGGCCGTCTGCCAGTGCGCGGGAAGCAGCAGCGCGAGCCGGTCGCCGGGCTCGGCGGCGAGATCGCCCTGGAGCAGATTGGCGGTCTTGGCCACCCAATTGGCGAAGGTGGCCACGGACAGTTCGACGCGCTCGCCCGTGGCGTCGTCGTAGAAGGTGATCAGCGGGCGGCCCGGGTCCGCGGCGAGCGCGGATCGCAGCAGGTCGGCAGGGGTGCGGTCGGTGGCGTTCACGGGCGCAAGGGTACGCGGGCGCCCGCGCGCCGCCCGGGGCGGCGGGGGAGTGCGGGCCACCGGTTCGGCCGAGTCGAGCCGACGGTCCGTCAGTTCCCCGATGGACAGAAGTATCCAGATATGCCAACTATCAGACGTATGCGTGGATTTCTTGCTTCCTCGATCGGCGTCACGTGCGCGGCCGTCCTGGCCCTTCCCCTCACCCTGCCGTCGTCCGGCGCCCGCGCGGCGACCCCGAACGCGGCATCGGTCCCGGCCGCGGAATCGGCCTCGGGCGCGGTCCCCGGCAGCACCCAGTCCCTCCGGCTCACCCCACTCGATTCCGACCGGGCCCTGCATGCGGGGCCCTCCCGCGAGCAGGGTCTGCTCCGGCGCGAGGTCCGTCCCTTCTCCCTCGTCGGTGTCATCTGGGACGACCCGGACGCCGAACTGCACGGCAGCGTCCAGGTCCGCACCCGCGGGTCGGGCACCGGCACCTGGTCCTCCTGGCAGGACCTGGAGACCCACAACCACGAGCACGCCGCCGACCCCGACGCCGCCGAGCGCACCTCGGGCAGGGTCCGCGGCTCCACGGCACCGCTGTGGGTCGGCGACTCGGACGGCGTCGAGATCCGGGTACGGGCGGAGGCGGAACGGCCGGGTTCCGACCGGCCGGGTTCCGACCGGCCGGGTTCCGACCGGCCGGGTGCCGCGGAGCCGCAGCACCGGGCAGCGGCCGCCCCGCCCCGGGAGTCCCCGCTCCCCAAGGGCCTGCGCCTCGAACTCGTCGACCCCGGCGCCGAACCGCCCCCGCAGGGCTCCCCGGTCGACGGCCCCCGCGGCACGCCCCTGACCGCGGAGACCGCCGCCGCGTCCGCGGTCAACGCCGACCTCGTCCCGCTCGGCGCGGCCGTCATCCCGGCGCTCGGCAAGAAGGAGACGGAGTCCGACCTGATCGCCGCGCACGGCGGCGCGGAGGAGGCGGGCCAGAAGGTCAGGCCCTTTGTCGGGCCACGTCCGCGCATCATCACGCGCAGGGGCTGGGGCGCGAACGAGAAGCTCCGCGAGAGGGACTTCGCGTACACGAAGTCCGTGAAGGCGGCCTTCGTGCACCACAGCGCGTCGGGCAACAACTACCGCTGCTCACAGGCCGGATCCGTACTGCGCAGCATCTACCGCTACCACGTCCGGAGCAGCGGCTGGCGTGACTTCGGCTACAACTTCGCCGTCGACAAGTGCGGAAACATCTACGAAGGACGTGCCGGAGGTGTGGCAAAGCCAGTCCTCGGGGCCCACACTCTCGGTTTCAACACCAAGAGCATGGGCATCGCCGTCCTCGGCTCCTTCGGCTCGGCCAACCCGCCGAAGGCCGCCGTGAAGGCCATCGCCCGGCTGACCGCTTGGAAGCTCGGCCTGTACGGCGCGAACCCGCGCGGAACGACATACCTGAAGTCCGGCGGTGGAAATCTGTACAGGAAAGGCAGGAACGTCCGGCTGCGGGTGATCTCCGGGCACCGTGACGGCTTCGCCACGGAATGCCCCGGGATTCGCCTGTACAAGAAGCTGGGCACGGCCCGGTCCGCCTCGGCCCGCTACCAGGGCCGCTGAGGCCGGCGCCCACCGCACGACCGGTACCACAGCGCACACCGCACGACCCGCACAGCGCACTGCACGATCTGCAAAGCCATCTGCATACACTGGCCGGCCGCGACTCAAGTTCGGCCGGCCCCAGCAGGAAGCAGAGACGACAGGTGACAGAAGCGATCCTCCTGGTCGGCGGCAAGGGCACCCGGCTGCGTCCGCTCACGGTGCACACCCCCAAACCGATGGTCCCGGCCGCGGGCGTCCCGTTCCTCACCCACCAGCTGGCGCGGGCCCGCGCGGCGGGCGTGGAGCACATCGTCCTGGCGACCTCCTACCTCGCCGAGGTCTTCGAGCCGTACTTCGGAGACGGCTCGGCACTCGGCCTCCACATCGAGTACGTCACCGAGACCGAGCCCCTGGGCACGGGCGGCGCGATCCGCAACGTGGCGTCGCGCCTCCACTCGGCACCGGACGAACCGGTCCTGATCTTCAACGGCGACATCCTCACGGGCCTGGACATCCGCGCCCTCGTCGCGACCCACGAGGACTCGGGCGCGGACGTCTCCCTCCACCTCACGAAGGTCGACGACCCGCGCGCGTACGGCCTGGTCCCCACGGATCCGACGGGCCGCGTGACGGCCTTCCTGGAGAAGCCCCAGACCCCCGAGGAGATCGTCACCGACCAGATCAACGCGGGCGCGTACGTGTTCCGCCGCTCGGTCATCGACACGATCCCCGAGGGCCGCCCGGTCTCGGTCGAACGCGAGACGTTCCCCGACCTGCTGGCCTCCGGCGCGCACCTCCAGGGCATGGTCGACTCGACGTACTGGCTCGACCTGGGCACCCCGCAGGCCTTCGTACGCGGTTCGGCTGACCTGGTCCTCGGCCGCGCCCCCTCCCCGGCGGTCCCCGGCCGCTGCGGCGACCGCCTGGTCCTGCCATCGGCGACGGTGGCCCCCGACGCGAAGCTCACGGGCGGCACGGTCGTCGGCGAGAACGCGGTGATCGGCGCGGGCGCCCGGGTGGACGGCAGCACGGTCCTGTCCGGCGCCGTCATCGAACCGAACGCGGTCGTCACGGACTCCCTGATCGGCGCGGGCGCGAAGATCGGCGCCCGCTCGGTCCTGGCGGGTGCGGTGATCGGCGACGGCGCGGTGGTCGGCGCCGACAACGAGCTCAGGGACGGGGTACGGGTGTGGTGCGGGGCGGAGCTGCCCGCGGGGGCGGTGCGGTTCTCCTCGGATCAGTGACCCCGTCGGATCAGTGACCTCCTCGGATCAGTGACCCCGTCGGATCAGTGACCTCCTCGGATCAGTGACCTCAGGGGGCGAGAACCCCCTACCCTCGGACAGATGTCATCCCGTTTCGCCCCGCGTCCCACCCGCACCACCGTGCGCGGCGGCGAAACGGCGATCCCCCAGGGGATGCCCCGCCAGGCCACGGCGTCCAGGACCCGCACCTGGACCCCGCCCTACCCCCTGGACCTGGGCCTGACCCTGGGCCCGCTGCGAAGGGGCCCCTCGGACCCCACGTTCCGTACGACACCGGACGGCTCGGCCTGGCGGGCGAGCCGCACGCCGGACGGTCCTGGCACCCTCAGGGTCGCGGCGCGGTCCGGAGCAGCAGAGGCGGAGGCCTGGGGCCCGGGAGCCGACTGGCTCCTGGACCGGCTCCCGCACCTCCTCGGCGATGCGGACGCCCCGGAGGACTTCACCCCCCGCCACCGCCTGCTCGCAGCGACGGCGCACCGCCGCCCCGGCCTCCGCCTGACCCGTACGGGACTGGTCCTGGAGTCCCTGATCCCGTCGATCCTGGAGCAGAAGGTCACGACGGACGAGGCGTACCGCGCCTGGCGTCTGCTGGTCCGCAAGTACGGCGAACCGGCGCCGGGCCCGACACCCCCCGAACTCCGCCTGCATGTCATGCCGGACCCGAGGACCTGGACGCTGATCCCGTCCTGGGAGTGGCACAAGGCGGGCGTGGACAACAAGCGCGCGTCGGCGATCCTGCGCGCGGCGCGGGTGGCGGCCCGCCTGGAGGAGGCGGCGGCGATGGAACCGCTCCAGGCCCAGGCCCGCCTGGAACTCATCCCGGGCATCGGCCCCTGGACCTCGGCGGAAACCGTCCAGCGCAGCAACGGCGCCCCCGACGCCGTGACGGTCGGCGACCTCCACCTGCCCGGCATCATCGGCTACGCCCTCGCAGGCGACCGCAGCGCGGACGACGAGGCGATGCTGGCCCTCCTGGAGCCGTACGCGGGCCAACGCCACAGGGCGGCCCGCCTGACCCTCCTGAGCGGCAGAACACCACCGCGCAGGGAGCCACGCATGCGGGTCGGCAACATCGCGCCCCTCTAGGGGCGCGGGGCTGTGACATGTGCGGCTCCGCCGCGGGGCGCGACAAGCCCCCACGAGCCCGCAGCCGAGGAACAGAGGCGAGTCACCGCACCTCGACGAAGTCCCCCGCATCCCGCCCGACCCGAGCCGCAGGCTCACCCGCAGGATGACCCACAGCAACGGCCCCCATCGGATCCCAGGACCCCGGCAGCCCAAGAACGTCCCGTACGACATCCCGGCAGAACATCGTCGACGAAACCCAGGCGGAGCCAAGCCGCTCCCCGGCAAGCGCGACAAGGAAGTTCTGCACCCCGGCCCCGGCGGCGACGACGAACATCTCCCGCTCAGCAGCGTCACGCCTCGCATCCCCATACGTATGCGAGCCGTCCATCACCAGACAAGGCACCACCAGATAGGGCGCCTTGCGCAGAACATCGCCACGCCGAACCCGCTTCGCGATGGACTCCGAAGACTTCCCGTCCCGCTCCAGGTCGGAGACCCACGCGTCCCGCATCGCGTCGAGCAGCCGCACCCGCGACTCCGCGGACTCCAGGAGCACGAACCGCCACGGCGTCGTGTGATGCGGCGCGGGCGCGGTCACGGCCGCCGCCACGGCCCGCCGCACCGCCCCCGGATCGACCTCCTCGTCGGTGAACTCCCGCACGGTCCGCCGCTGCGTCACCGCTTCCCGCACGGCCTCGGACGTACCGAGCCGGAACATGTCGTCACGCGAGCCCCGCACCATGGCGCGGGCCCCTTCATCGGTCTCCCCGGTCCCGCCCACGACATGCGGCAGCCCGCGGACCACCGCGACCGGCAGCCCGCCGGCCTTCCCCTTGGCCAGATCCCCGGCGGCGGAGAGCTCGTCCGCGGTGGCGACGACGGTCGCGCTCAGCGGATTGCCGTACGCGTCCACGCCGCCCCGCAGGTCGTTGAGGACCCGCACGCCCGCCGCCCCGATGGCGACATCGGTGACCCCGGCGCGCCAGGGCCGCCCGAAGGTGTCGGTGACGACGACACCGACGTCCACGCCCAGCGCGTCCCGCAGGCCGTCGCGCACGGCGCGGGCCGAGGCGTCCGGGTCCTCGGGCAGCAACAGCACGGTCCCGGAAGGGGTGTTGGAGGCGTCGACACCGGCGGCCGCCATCACGAGCCCCTGCCGGTTCTCGACGATACGAAGGGTCCCGCGCCGCGCGACCACCCGCACCGTCTCGCTGTCGATGGCCGCCTCGCGGTCCGCGGCCTCGACGATCCGCCCCTCGGCCTTGCTGACGATCTTCGAGGTGACCAGGAGCACGTCCCCGTCGGCGAGCCCCGGCTCGGCGGCGGCGATCAGCTTGGCGATGTCGTCGCCCTGCCGCACCTCGGGAAGGCCGGGCACCGCCCAGACACGGAACGAGCTCACGCGCGCACCGCCTCCGCGAGGTCGAGCGCGGCCCGCGCCATCTCGGCGGTCGCGTCGACGTCGGTCATCATCAGCGGAATGGCCCGGCAGCGGATGCCCGCCGACTCGACCCGCTCCACGGAGCCCTCGTCCACGGTGTCGACGAGCCAGCCGTCGAGCAGCCCCGAGCCGTAGTGCTCGGCGACCGCGGCGGCCGTCGACTCCACGCCCACGGCGGCGAGCACCTTGTCGGCCATGCCCCGCACGGGCGCGTCCCCGACGATGGGGGAGAGCCCGACCACGGGCACGCCCGCATCCGCGATGGCCTCGCGGATCCCCGGGACGGCGAGGATCGTCCCGACACTCACCACGGGGTTGGACGGCGGGAAGAGCACGACGTCGGCCTCGGCGATGGCTTCGAGGACACCGGGCGCGGGCTTGGCCTGGTCCGCGCCGACCGGCACGACGGCGTGCGCGTCCACGGAGGCCCGCAACCGCACCCAGTACTCCTGGAAGTGCACGGCCTTCTGCTCGCCGTCGACGGTGACGGCGACATGCGTCTCGACGCGGTCGTCGGACATCGGGATGAGGCGCACTCCGGGCTGCCACCGCTCGCACAGCGCTTCGGTGACGGCGCTGAGCGGGAATCCGGCGCCGAGCATCTGCGTCCGCACGATGTGTGTGGCGAAGTCCCGGTCACCGAGCCCGAACCACTCGGGCCCGACTCCGTAGGCGGCGAGCTCTTCCTTGACCTTGAACGTCTCGTCGGTGCGGCCCCAGCCCTGTTCTTCGTTGATGCCGCCGCCCAGCGTGTACATCACGGTGTCGAGGTCGGGGCAGACCTTCAGACCGAACAGGTGAATGTCGTCACCGGTGTTGCCGATGACCGTGACGTCCGCGTCAGGCGCGGCCTTCTTGAGCCCGCGAAGGAAACGGGCGCCGCCGATACCGCCGGCCAGTACCACAATGCGCATGGGGCCAAGCATGTCAGGCGGGTACGACACCGCGTCAGGCGGTCACGACATCTCCGGCCACCGGCTCGCCGGCGCTCACGCCGCACTGCGCCGCGTGCATCGGCATGTCGGTCAGGCCGGGGTAGTAGATGTGCAGGCTGACGGCCGGTTCCAGGGAGTCGTTCACGACCTCGTGTACGTAGCCGGGCGCGAACACCCTCCCCCACTCTCGGCTGCGCTCGAGCGGGGGGACCCCCTCGGCGCCCGCGCCGAGCGCACGCCGACCGCGTGCCGAATACTCCGTCAGCTCGCCCTCGAGGACGGTCAGTACGCCGGACGAGCGGCCGTGGTCGTGCAGCCCGCTGCCCTGTCCCGGCACCCAGGAGAGCAGCCACACCTCGTAGCCGGGCCCGGTGCGCAGGCGGTGGTACCAGCGGCTCGTCGCGTCGTACTCGACGAGATGGGCCCACTGCGCGCGGTCGGCCGCGATGGTGCGGGCCAGGCCCGCGAATTCGGCCACGGTCGCCGGGTGTTCCCGGGCGGGCTGCAGGAGGTGGGTGACTTCGAGGATGTCGCCGGCGATCTGGAGGTCGCTGTCGCTGTTCATCGTGCGGTGGTTCCTCAACGTGAGTGCTGGGGTGTCGCGGAAGGGAAGCGGTGGAAGCGTTGAGGCTCTGGAAACGGCTCTACGGAGTGGCGCGTTTCGAGCGGTTCAACAGCTGGAAGCGGGTGGCTCAACAGCTGGAACAGGAACAGCGACAGCGCGCGTGGGCAGCACCGAGGAGCCCGCTGCTGCGGGTCGTCGAGAGTGCCAAGTTTGCGAGCATGCCCACCAGAACAGCGGCTCACACCTTCTCTGTCAACTCGTTGTCCGGTATGTGGGATATGTTTCACCTCATCCGGTTGCTCTCCGAGGTGAAAGGTTTGTGCATCCGGCGGACGGGACACATCGCGCTTCAACCGGCGCGTAAACCCCGACGTGATCCCGTGACCCGAATGTGATCCCCTTCGCTTCGGCGGACCGGTTGCAACGGGACTGATCTCCGCGACGTCCTTCCCTGATGGGAGGCGGTCGCGGGGCTCCTCGAGATGGGTCACTGGCAAGTGTCGGGGTTTATGTCGATTTGAACACTTTCCGCATAGCCTTGGTTCCGCAGAGTGAATAAGGGACCCAATAGCAGATCTCGGCTTGACTGGCCCGGATCGGCACACTTGTAATTTCACTCGTGTCGTTCAGCCGAAATCGGTAACGGCAGCACCACGGGGACGCACGTACAGACGAGGGGCGCACATGACCGAGCTGGTTCAGGAACTGCTGGTCGAGGACGCGGACGAGGAACTCGGCTGGCAGGAGCGCGCGCTGTGCGCCCAGACAGATCCCGAATCCTTCTTCCCCGAGAAGGGCGGCTCCACGCGCGAGGCCAAGAAGGTCTGCCTCGCCTGTGAGGTCCGCTCCGAATGCCTTGAGTACGCACTCGCCAACGACGAGCGATTCGGCATCTGGGGCGGTCTGTCGGAGCGCGAACGCCGCCGCCTGAAGAAGGCCGCCGTCTGAACGCCGACAGGTTCCGCCCGACCAAACGGCACACACCCCTACGTAAGGAACGGCCCGTCGCCCGTGGGATATCCACAGGCGGCGGGCCGTTGTGATGCCAGCCGTTAGTGTGGGGCCCCGTCCGAGACGCCCCGGCGCCCCCATGAAGCGCAGGCGTCCACCGCAGTCCATCGAACCGGGGCCCGTACCTCGATGTCCGTGCACAGCCATTCGGCAGCCAGTCACCACGACGCTGCCGCACCTGAGTTCCCGCGGCACGTTGTCACCGCCGTGATCGTCTCCCACGACGGCGCCCGCTGGCTGCCCGACGCCCTCGCCGGACTGCTCGGCCAGGAGCGTCCGGTGCAGAACGCCGTGGCCGCAGACACCGGCAGCGCGGACGACTCCGCCCGCCTCGTCACCGAGGCCCTCGGCCCCGACCGCGTCCTGCATCTGGCCCGGCGCTCCGGCTTCGGCACCGCCGTCGACGAGGCGAACCGCACCGCCGGCGTACTGACCCCGGAAGAGCTGCCCTATCTGAAGCGCCCCAGCGGCTGGGACCCGGTCAGCAGGTCCTGGCGCGACGACGCCTACGACCTGCCGGAACTGCCGCACGGCGAGCCCGAGCAGTGGCTGTGGCTGCTGCACGACGACTGCGCGCCCGAGCCCGGCGCGCTCGCCGAACTGCTCCGCGTCGTGGAGAACGAACGCGAGGTCGGCAAGGACGTCGCGATCGTCGGCCCCAAGCTGCGCGGCTGGTACGACCGCAGGCAGCTCCTGGAAGTCGGCGTCTCCATCGCCAACAGCGGCCGCCGCTGGACCGGCATCGACCGCCGCGAACAGGACCAGGGCCAGCACGACCACGTACGGCCCGTCCTTTCGGTGTCCACGGCCGGCATGCTGATCCGGCGCGACGTCTTCGACCAGCTCGGCGGCTTCGACCGGCGCCTCCCGCTGATGCGGGACGACGTCGACCTGTGCTGGCGCGCCCAGGCCGCCGGACACCGCGTCCTCGTCGCCCCCGACGCCGTCGTACGGCACGCCGAGGCATCGTCGCGCGAGCGCCGCACCGTCGACTGCGTCGGGCGTACGTCGACGTCGCCGCACCGCGTGGACAAGGCGGGCGCCTCGTACACGCTGCTGGTCAACGCCCGTACGGCCGTGCTGCCCTGGGTGCTGTTCCGGCTCGTGGTGGGCACCGTCCTGCGCACCGTCGCGTATCTGGTCGGCAAGGTCCCCGGGCAGGCGGTCGACGAGGTCGCGGGTCTCCTGGGGACGCTGCTGCGGCCCGGAAGGATCCTCGGCGCCCGTAAGAAGCGCGGCAAGCCGGTGGTCGAAGCCGCCGAGATGCGGCCGCTCTTCCCGCCGCCGGGCGCCACCGTGCGCGCCACCGTCGAACAGGTCGCGGGCAACATCGTCGGCCGCTCCGACCCCGAGGCCGTCACCGGCGCGGGCCGGCACGGCGCCGTCGAGTCCGGTCCCGGCGGGGACGACGCCGACTTCCTGGAGGTCGAGCAGTTCGCGCGCCTCAAGCGCATCGCCCGCAAGCCGGGACCGATGCTCTTCGTAGTGCTGCTCTTCGCCTCGCTCATCGCCTGCCGCCAACTCCTCGGCAGCGGAGCGCTCGCGGGCGGCGCACTGCTGCCCGCGCCCGCCGACGCCGCCGGGCTCTGGTCGCGCTTCCTGGACGCCTGGCATCCCGTGGGGACCGGCGGCACCCAGGCGGCGCCGCCGTATCTCGCGCTCGTCGCGGGGCTCTCCTCGCTGCTGTTCGGATCCACCGGGCTCGCCGTCACGGTGCTCCTGGTCGGCTCGGTGCCGCTTGCCGGGTTCGCCGCCTACTTCGCGTCCCGGCCGCTGGTCGAGTCGCGCCTCCTGCGCGCCTGGGCCTCGGTCGCCTACGCCTTCCTGCCGGCCGCCACGGGCGCGCTCGCGGGCGGCCGCATCGGCACCGCCGTCCTCGCGATCCTGCTGCCGCTCATCGCCCGCGCGGGCGTCGCGGCCAGTGGCCTCGCCTCTTCTGAGGGCACGCGCGGGAGCTGGCGCGCCACGTGGGCGTACGCACTGCTCCTGACGCTCGCCACCGCCTTCACGCCGATCGTGTGGCCGATCGCCCTGGTGCTCGGCCTCGCACTCCTCGCGGTGCGCCGGGGCGACATCACCGCGTACGGACTGCGCTTCCTGGCGGGGCTCGGCACTCCGATCCTGATCCTCGCCCCCTGGTCGCTCTCGCTGCTGCCCTTCGGCTTCTTCCGTGAGGCGGGCCTCGAGTTCGGCACGGGCTCCGCGAGCGCGCTCGACCTGCTCGGGGGCAGCCCAGGCGGTCCAGGGACCGTGGACGGGCTGCTGCTCATCGGCATCGTGCTCGCCGCCCTGGCCGCGCTGCTGCGCACCGAGCGGCAGTTGGCGGTCCGCACCGCGTGGGTCGTCGCACTGGTCGCGCTGGTCTTCGCCGCCCTTTCGAACGGCTCGGCCTGGGCCGGACCCGCCACGCTCGGCTACGGCATCGCGCTCCTTGCCGCCGCCGCGCTCGGCGCCGACGGTGCACGCACGCGTGTCGCCGAGCAGAGCTTCGGCTGGCGCCAGCCGGTCGCCGTCCTCATCGCGTTCGCGGCGGCCGCCGGGCCGCTGCTCGTCGCCGCCGGGTGGATGATCCGAGGCGCCGACGAACCCCTGGAGCGCCGTGACCCGGTGCAGGTGCCCGCGTTCGTCGCCGAGGAGAGCGGCACGCAGGACCAGGCCCGCACGCTCGTCCTGGACAGCGAGTCGGAGGGACAGGTCGCGTACTCGCTCGTACGGGGATCGGGCTCCCGGCTCGGCGACGCCGAACTCGCCGATGCCGGCGGCTCGAACAAGCACCTCGACAAGATCGTCGCCCGCCTCATCGCGGGCTCCGGAGCCGACCAGGCCGACCAGCTCGGCGGCTTCGCCGTGCGCTACGTCCTCGTACGCGACGGTGCGCCCCGCCAGATGAGCCGCGTCCTGGACGCGACGCCCGGCCTCACCCGGCTCAGCCAGGAGGACGGCAGCGCCCTGTGGCGCGTCGATCTGCAGGTCGCGCGCGCGGCGATCGTGCCCGAGACCGGCGATCCGCTGCCGGTCGCGGCGGGCCCGGTCGAGCTGCACACGAACATCCCGGCCGGCGAGGAAGGCCGCACCCTGCGGATCGCCGACGCCGCCGACGAGGGCTGGACGGCCACCCTGGACGGCAGCCCGCTGACCAGGACCACGCTGGACGGCTGGGCGCAGGGCTTCGAACTGCCCGCCACCGGTGGCCGCCTGGACGTCACGTTCGAAGGCTCGGCGGGCCACACCGGATGGCTGTGGGCGCAGGGCGCGATGGCCGTCGTCCTGGTGGTGCTCGCGCTGCCGGGCCGCCGCCGCGACGTGGACGACGACCTCCCCGAAGAGGCCGTCATCCCGGCCCAGCCCGTCGAGGGCGAGGGGCGCAGGGCGCGCAGGCTGCGGGCCCAGAACGAGCAGGCCGCGGCCGAACAGGCCGCCCAGGAGGGCACGGTGCCGGACGGCGCGGGCACGCCGCCTCCTCCTCCGCCTCCTCCTTCGGAGGAGGCCCTTGCCTCGGTTCCGCAGCAGCAGTCGCCCTCGCAGTCGTACGAGGAATGGGAGGCCCCGGCTCACGCGGGCGCCGACCACGGCACGTACGAGGGCGGCGGGCAGCAGTACCAGGACGCGCAGTACCCGGCGGGCTCGTACGACGGGTCCGGCTACCAGGCCGACCCCTATCAGGGGGGCCAGTACGACCCGTACGCCTACGGAGGGGCGCAGGGCGGCGCCGAGCAGTACGAGCAGTCGTACGACGCGACGTACGGACAGCAGCAGCCCCCGATGCCGCCGCTGCCCCCGCAGCCGCCGCACAGCCCCGACAGTGAGCGCCCCGACGGGAGCCAGCAGTGAACCGCACCACCCAGTCCCTGATCGCCGCCGTGGCCGCCCTGGCGGCCGTCACCGGGTTCGCCGCGGCCAACGTGCCCGACGGCTCGGCCGACGACGGCGCGAAGGCGGCCGCCCGGCTGCCCGTCGAGCGCACCAGCCTGCTCTGCCCGGTGCCCAGTTCGTCGGACCTCGCCGAGACGTCGTACACGGCGTTCACCCCGGAGTCGAAGGGCTCCGAAGAGGCGGGCAAGGCGGAACTGCTGCCCGCCACCCGGGCGTTGACGGAAGCCGCCGTCAAGGGCGACGAGCAGGACAAGAAGAAGGCCGTCAAGCCGTTCCTGACCCCGAAGAAGCCGGGCGAGCCCGTCGCCGCCGAGGAGTCCGGGGCAGAGTCGCCGGCGCTCATCGGTACCGCCGACGGCAGGCTCGCCCCCGGTTGGACCGTCCAGCAGACCACCACGTACGCGGCGGGCAGTGGCCGCGGCGTCCAGGGCGCCAACTGCGCCGCGCCCGACACGGACTTCTGGTTCCCCGGCGCGAGCACCGCCAAGGACCGCAGCGACTACGTCCACCTGACCAACCCGGACGACTCGGCGGCCGTCGTCGACATCGAGCTGTACGGCCCGGACGGCCCCATCAAGTCCGAGGTGGGGGAGTCGATCCAGGTCCAGCCGAACGGCAGTGTCCCGGTCCTGCTCTCCACGCTCATCCCCAAGGAGCACACGAACCTCACGCTGCACGTCACCGCGCGCAGCGGCCGGGTCGCGGCCGCCGTGCAGGCGTCGGACGACAAGCTCGGCGGCGACTGGCTGCCCCCGTCCGCCGACCCCGCAGGCCGCGTGGTCCTGCCCGGCATCCCCAAGGACGCCACTTCGGTACGTCTGGTGGCCTTCGCGCCCGGCACCGACGACGCGGACCTGAAGGTCCAACTGGCCTCGCCCAACGGCTCGATCAGCCCGGCAGGACACGCCACCCTGCACGTCAAGTCCGGCATGACGACCGCCGTGGACCTCGGCGACGTCACCAAGGGCGAGGCGGGCTCCCTGGTCCTCACGCCGACCGAGGACGCGGTGCCGGTGGTGGCGGGCCTGCGGGTCGTCCGCGGCAAGGGCTCCGACCAGGAGACGGCGTTCATCCCGGGGACGAGTGCGGTGGGCACGCGCGCGACGGTGGCCGACAACCGCTCCAAGGGCTCCACGCTGTCGCTGGTCGCCCCGGGCAAGACGGCCAAGGTGAGGGTCACGGCGTCGCAGGGCACCGAGGGCGGCAGGCCGGCCACGAAGACGTACACGGTCAAGGGCGGCACGACCCTGGGCATCAAGCCCCCCGTCCCGGCCGGCCTCAAGGGCGCGTACGCCCTCACGGTGGAACCCCTGTCGGGCGCCGAGGTCTATGGCTCCCGCATGCTGGAGATCCCGGAGGACGGCGTCCCCGGCTTCACCGTCCAGACCCTGCCGGACGACCGGGGCATGGTGTCGGTGCCGAAGTCCGAGCAGGACCTGACGGTGCTGCAGAAGTAGGTTTGCGCGGCTACGGGGAGGCGGGTGGTGCGGGGAGGGACCTTCAGTCTTCCCCGTACCGCGGGTCCACCGACTCGGGTGAGAGCCCGAGCAGTTCGGCGACCTGCTCGACCACCACTTCGTGGACGAGCGCGGCCCGCTCCTCCCGCCCCTTGGTGCGGATCTCGACGGGCCGCCGGTAGATGACGACCCGGGCGGGCCGCCCCTCGGCGGCCTCGATCGTGCCTCCCAGGGGCACGGCCTCGTCGCTCCAGTCGCCGTCCTCCCCGCCCAGCGGCGGCACCTCGAGCACGAGGAAGTCGATGTCGCTCAGCTGCGGCCACCGCCGCTCGAGCCGCTCCACGGAGTCCTGCACGAGGTCGGTGAAGACTTCGGCGCGGCTGGCCGAGAGCGGCACCTGGGGCGGCGCGACGGGGCCGCGCATGCCCCTGCCGTGGCGGTCGCGGCGGCGGGGCCTCGGCTCTGCGGAACGGGGCTGTACGGGGTCGTCCATCACTGACGAAGCGTAGTCCTCGAGATCGCCGATTCCGCACAGCTTGCGCCCGGCTTCCGCCTTGCGTCCGTGCCGCTTCCGAACGGAGCACCCCATGTCGCCCGATGACCGTTCCGGCCAGGCTTGAGCCCGATTCCGTATCTCTCCCGGACCGTCGATCTCGCGATGAATGACGGGAAATGAACCAAGTGGTGACCGGATTCAACACCACGCGCCCCTGTGGCCCCAGGCGTCACCGCAGGTCAGCGAGGTGCCGTGCTGACGCGTCGTGTCGGGGATCACAGCGCGACACGGTGGGGTGACCTCGGGGAGAGTCGTCGCGGCCCGCTCAAGAGTGCGGTACCGTCCAACATCGTGAGCCCTGTACGTCGCTGTTCGCGCACCGCTTGCGGCCGTCCTGCCGTCGCGACGCTGACGTACGTCTACGCCGACTCGACCGCGGTCCTCGGCCCCCTCGCCACCTACGCCGAACCCCACTGCTACGACCTGTGCGCCGAGCACTCCGAGCGCCTCACCGCGCCCCGTGGCTGGGAGGTCGTCCGGCTCGCCGACGCCTCGGGTCCGGCCCGCCCCAGCGGTGACGATCTCGAAGCGCTCGCCAACGCGGTGCGCGAGGCCGCGCGGCCGCAGGAGCGCGCGGCGGAGGCCGGCGGTTCGGGCCCGCGCACGGCCGACCCGATGGAGGTCGCACGCCGCGGCCACCTCCGGGTGCTGCGCTCGCCGGATTCCTGAGCGTCCTTCTCTGTAGACCGCCTCCGTAGCCCGCCTCCGTAGCCCGCTCCGTAGAGCCCCTCTTCGTAGATCGCTGTCTTCGTAGGCGCCTGTCGTTTATCGCTGAACAATTTCTCGTGCACGACCCATTGACGTGCCCATGCCGTCGACACGACCATTCCCCCACTTGTGAGAGATCACCTTCCGCATCACGGAAACCGGGGAGTCGTCCGTGTACGTGCAGCAGCTGGAGCCCGTGGCCGACTCGCTCGGCCTGTCCGCCCTCATCGCGACCCTGCCCCTCCTCACCGTTCTCGTCCTGCTCGGCGCCGTCCGCATGAAGGCTCACCACGCGGGCCTCATCGGACTCGGCGTCGCCGCCCTGGTCGCCTGGCTCGCGTACGGCATGCCGCTCGGCCAGACCGCTTCCAGTGCCGCGCAAGGGGCCCTCTTCGGTCTCTTCCCCATCCTGTGGATCGTCGTCAACGCCCTGTGGGTGTACCGGATGACGGTGCGCACCCGGCACTTCGACATCCTGCGCCGCTCCTTCGGACGGCTCTCCGACGATCCCCGCATCCAGGCCCTCGTCATCGCCTTCTGCTTCGGGGCACTCCTGGAGGCACTCGCCGGCTTCGGGGCGCCCGTCGCGATCTGCGCGGTGATGCTGGTGGCGCTCGGCTTCGACCCCGTGAAGGCCGCCGTCGTCGCCCTCGTGGCCAACACCGCGCCCGTGGCCTTCGGCGCCATGGGCACCCCCGTGGTGACGCTCGCCCAGGTCACCGGGATCCCGCTGGACACCGTCGCCACCGTCGTCGGCCGCCAGACACCGCTGCTCGCCCTGGTGGTGCCGCTGCTCCTGGTCGGCCTGGTGGACGGGCGGCGCGGGCTTCGCGAGACCTGGGTGCCCGCCCTGGTGTGCGGATTCGCCTTCGCCGCCGCGCAGTTCGCCGCGTCCAACTACGTCTCCGCCCAACTGGCCGACATCGGGGCGGCGCTCGCCGGCGCGGGCGCCCTCGTGGCGGTGCCCAGCGCGCGCAAGGCCGCGGCGGAACCCGTACGCGCCGCGGTCCTCACCGGCGTACGCAGCGAGGACCTGGACCAGGACGACCCGCGCCCCGAGATCCTGCGCGCCTACGCCCCGTACGCGCTCATCGTCGCCATCTTCTCCGTCGCCCAGATCCCGCCCGTGAAGGATCTGTTGGTGAAGGCGACGCGCACCTTCGACTGGCCCTTCCTGAACGTCGGCAACCCGGACGGCGACCCGGTCGGCGGCAACCTCTTCTCGCTGCCGCTGGTGGCGACGGGCGGCACCCTCGTGCTGCTCGCCGGAGTGGGCACGGCGGCCGTCATCGGGGTGCACGCGCGCGTGGCCGTGAAGGAATGGCTGGCGACGGTCCGCGAACTGCGGTTCGCGATCCTGACCGTGACCTCCGTGCTCGCTCTCGCGTACGTGATGAACCTGTCCGGGCAGGCCGCCACCATCGGCCACTTCGTGGCGGCGGCGGGCGCGGGGCTCGCCTTCCTCTCGCCGGTGCTCGGCTGGTTCGGCGTGGCCGTCTCCGGCTCCGACACCTCGGCCAACGCGCTCTTCGGCGCGCTCCAGGTGACGGCGGCTCAGCAGTCCGGGCTCTCGCCCGAGCTGCTCGCGGCCGCCAACAGCTCGGGCGGCGTCCTCGGCAAGATGATCTCCCCGCAGAACCTGACGATCGCGTGCGCGGCGGTCGGGCTCGCGGGCAAGGAAGGCGACCTGCTGCGCAAGGTACTGCCGTGGAGCATCGGCCTGTTGCTGGTGATGTGTCTGATCGTGGTGGGGCAGAGCACGGCGGTGCTCGGCTGGATGCTGCCGTGACACCGGTGGATGCCGCCGTGAACACCGGCTCGAGCCACTCACAGCTGGTTGTCAGCCGTTGCGGGTAGTTTGGGGTGACCGACGAGTACTTGGTGACCGACCAGTGCTCGACGAATACTTCCGAGACCGCTGAACTCGCAGAACCTGCAGAGAGGGTTGGCCGTGACTGCTGATCTGTCCCAGATCGTGAAGGCGTACGACGTGCGCGGGGTCGTCCCGGACCAGTGGGACGAGTCACTGGCCGAGCTGTTCGGGGCGGCCTTCGCGAAGGTGACGGGCGCGGACGCGATCGTGACCGGGCACGACATGCGGCCCTCGTCGCCGGGCCTCTCGCGGGCCTTCGCACGCGGGGCCGCGGCGCTCGGCGTGGACGTCACGGAGATCGGCCTCTGCTCGACGGACCAGCTGTACTACGCGTCGGGGGCGCTGAACCTGCCGGGCGCGATGTTCACGGCCTCGCACAACCCGGCGCAGTACAACGGCATCAAGATGTGCCGCGCGGGCGCCGCCCCGGTCGGCCAGGACACCGGCCTCGCCGACATCCGCGCCCTGGTGGAGGGCTGGACGGAGACCGGCGCCCCGGAGCCCGCGGCCACGCCCGGCACGCTCACCGGGCGGGACACCCTCAAGGACTACGCGGCGCATCTGCGCGGCCTGGTGGACCTGACGTCCATCCGCCCGCTCAAGGTCGTCGTCGACGCGGGCAACGGCATGGGCGGGCACACGGTCCCCACGGTCTTCGAAGGCCTGCCCCTCGACGTCGTCCCGATGTACTTCGAGCTGGACGGCACGTTCCCCAACCACGAGGCCAACCCCCTCGACCCGAAGAACATCGTGGACCTCCAGAAGCGGGTGCGCGCCGAGGGCGCCGACCTCGGCATCGCCTTCGACGGCGACGCGGACCGCTGCTTCGTGGTCGACGAGAGCGGCGACCCGGTGTCCCCCTCGGCCATCACGGCCCTGGTCGCCGCGCGCGAGCTCGCGCGCAACGGCGGCAAGGGCACCGTCATCCACAACCTCATCACCTCCTGGTCGGTCCCCGAGGTCGTCCGGGAGAACGGCGGCTCGCCGGTCCGCACGCGCGTGGGGCACTCCTTCATCAAGGAGGAGATGGCCAAGACGGGCGCCATCTTCGGCGGCGAGCACTCGGCGCACTACTACTTCCGCGACTTCTGGAACGCGGACACGGGCATGCTCGCCGCGCTCCACGTCCTCGCCGCGCTCGGCGGCCAGGACGGCCCGCTGTCGGGCCTGGTCGCCCAGTACGACCGCTATGCGGGTTCCGGAGAGATCAACTCCACGGTCGACGACCAGTCGGCCCGCCTCGCGGCGATCAAGTCGACGTACGAAGGCCGCGAGGGCGTCACCCTCGACGAACTCGACGGCCTCACGGTGACGGCCACCGACTGGTGGTTCAACGTCCGAGCCTCCAACACGGAACCGCTGCTCCGCCTGAACGTGGAGGCAAGGGACGAGCCCACGATGACAAAGACCCGGGACGAGGCCCTGGCCATCATCAGGGCCTGATCCCCGCGGGTCTGTGTGCAGGCGCCCCGGGCCGCTCCTCCCCACGTCCGCCCGCGTGTTTGTGGGCAGGCGCCCCCGGCCGCATCACTCCACCCCCGTCCCGCCACGTTTGTGGGCAGGCGTTCCGCACGGCGGAACGGGTGGGCACAAACGCCCACCGGGTCGCACCCGAAGAACGACCGCAAGCCCCACCGGGGGCCGGGGCGCAGCCCCACCCGAACGCACGCCAAGGCTCCCGGCAGCACAAGCCCAGGCCCCCGGCCAGCGGTACGCTGACCAGGCCACATCCCCCGCCCCACCGCACCCCGAAGGGACCCACCCCATGCCGCTCGAAGCCGGCCTCCTGGAGATCCTCGCCTGCCCGGCCTGCCACGCCCCCCTCAAGGAGGCGGACACGGAGCTGGTCTGCACGGCGGACGCCAAGGCCTGCGGCCTCGCGTACCCGGTCCGCGACGGCATCCCCGTCCTCCTCGTGGACGAGGCCCGCCGCCCGGCGTAACAAACCGCCCGCAGCACCCGCAGGGACCCGCACCCGGCGATCGGAGGCCTGACCCCCATGCTCGACGAATCGCTGCTAGACGCCCCAGAGGCACTCGCCGTGGCCGACCGCCGCGGCCTGCTCCGCGGCGCCGCGGAGGCGGGCGCCCGCGTCCGCACCGCGGTCCGGCACGCGACCGAGGCCGGACTCACGCAGCTCAAGCCCGACGGCCGCCCCCGCTCCATCCTGATCGCGGGCCCCGGCACGGCGGCCACCTGCGTCGCCGACCTGCTCGGCACACTCGCGGGCGCCGGCTGCCCCGTGATCCGCCTGGCCCCCACGGGCGTCGCCGCCGCCGCGGGCGCCCTGCGCTGGGCGCTGCCCGGCTGGGCGGGCTCCGTGGACCTGCTGCTCATCACCACGCCGGACGGCACGGAACCGGGCCTCTCGCTCCTCGCCGAGCAGGCCTACCGCCGCGGCTGCACGGTCGTCGCCGTGGCCCCCGCCCGCTCCCCGCTGGCCGAGGGCGTCGAGGGCTCGCACGGCCTCACCGTCCCGATGGCGACATCCCCGTACGGAGAATTCGAGGCCCCGCACGACGGCGAGCGGGCCTCCGAGGCATACGAGGCACGCCGCCTGGAGGACGAGGCCGCGGCCGCCGCCCCCGCCACCCTGTGGGCCCTGCTCACGCCCCTCCTGATCCTCCTGGACCGCACGGGCCTGATCACCGCCCCGCCCGAGACCCTGGAGAAGATCGCCGACCGCCTCGACAGCGTCGCGGAACGCTGCGGTCCGGCCATCGCGACGTACAGCAATCCCGCCAAGACCCTCGCCGCCGAGCTCGCCGATGCCCTCCCGCTGATCTGGACCGAGGGCCCGCTCGCGGGCCCCGCGGGCCGCCGCTTCGCCGCCACGCTCGCCGAGCTCGCCGGACACCCGGCGCTCGCCGCGCAGCTCCCTGAGGCGCTGCCCGCGCACGGCGCCCTGCTCGCCGGCGATCTCGCCCCGAGCGCCGACGGCGACGACTTCTTCCGCGACCGCGTCGAGGACCCCCAGTCGCTGCGCGCCCGCGTCGTCCTGCTCCGCGCAAGCCCCGTGGAAGCCGGCGGCCTCACCGCCGCACCCGCGGCCCGCGAACTCGCGCACAGCCACGACATCGCGATCAGCGAGCTCGAACCGGAGGACGGCGAGGAGCTGGAAGCCCTCGCCGACCTGATCGCCGTCACGGATTTCGCCGCCGTTTACCTGGCGCTCGCCCCGAGGGACCGATCATGACCCCAGCCCGGTCAACCGGCCCGGTCATGACCTGAGACCCGCATCGCGCACGAGCACAAGAGCAGACGAGCGCACGCACGTACGTAAGGGAGAACCCCTCCGTGGACCGCCTCACCAACACCATCCGCCCCTACGCCTGGGGTTCCACCACCGCCATCGCGGAGCTGCTCGGC
This sequence comes from Streptomyces sp. NPDC059037, assembly GCF_042740015.1. Taxonomy (NCBI): domain Bacteria; kingdom Bacillati; phylum Actinomycetota; class Actinomycetes; order Kitasatosporales; family Streptomycetaceae; genus Streptomyces; species Streptomyces sp. NPDC059037. The sequence continues at coordinate 2,229 of NZ_JBHYIG010000126.1, read as the reverse complement.
GTCGAGTCGACCGGCGAGCCGCAGGCCGAGATGTGGATGGGCGCCCACCCGGGCGCGCCCTCGCGCACCGCGCGCGGCCCGCTCAACGAGGTGATCGGCGAGGACCCGGAGCACGAGCTCGGCAGGGCGGCGGTCGCCGAGTTCGGCCCGCGCCTGCCCTTCCTCCTCAAGATCCTCGCCGCCGGAGCGCCGCTCTCCCTCCAGGTGCACCCCGATCTGGAGCAGGCGAAGGAGGGGTACGAGGACGAGGAGCGCCGCGGCGTCCCGATCGACGCCCCGCACCGCAACTACAAGGACGCCAACCACAAGCCCGAACTGATCTGCGCGCTCACGGAGTTCGACGGCCTGTGCGGCTTCCGCGACCCCGTCGAGACCGCGGATCTCCTCGCCGGTCTTGGCGTCGACTCCCTCAAGCCGTACGTCGACCTGCTGCACGCCAAGCCCGAAGAGGCCGCCCTGCGCGAGGTCCTGACGGCCGTTCTGAGCGCCGACCCCGAGCAGATGGCCGCGACCGTCTCCGAGGTCACCGCCGCCGCCGAGCACCTGGGCGGCGCCTACGCCCCGTACGCCGGAATCGCGCACCACTACCCCGGCGACCCGGGCGTCATCGCCGCGATGCTGCTCAATTACGTCCAACTGCAGCCCGGCGAGGCCCTGTTCCTCGGCGCCGGCGTCCCGCACGCCTACCTCGACGGCCTCGGCGTCGAGATCATGGCCAACTCGGACAACGTGCTGCGCTGCGGCCTTACCCCCAAGCACGTCGACGTACCCGAACTCCTGCGCATCGTCCGCTTCGAGGCGACCGACCCCGGCGTGCTGCGCCCGGAGGCCTCGCCCGACGGCGAAGAGGTCTACGACACCCCGATCGACGAGTTCCGCCTCTCCCGCTTCGTGCTGCCCGAAGGCGGCGCGCGGCACGACCTCACGGCCGGCACACCGCAGATCCTGCTCTGCGTCGCGGGCTCGGTCCGCGTGGGCGACGCCGGACAAGTCGGCCCGGGGGAGTCCGTGTTCGTCTCCGCGGGCGAAAAGGCCGAAGTGTCCGGAGTCGGCACCCTCTTCCGGGCCACTGTGGTGGCCTGACACACCACGAGTCGCCCGTGCTGCAACAATGACCCACCGCAAAGGACGGGCAAAGCCGCGTCCGGACGGCGATGGACGATGAACGTACGCAGGCGAAGGGACAACGGGCACACATGAGCGCGTCAGGCGGAACAAAGGCGATTGTCGCGGCACTCGCCGCGAACCTCGCGATCGCGGTGGCGAAGTTCGTCGCGTTCCTCTTCAGTGGCTCGTCGTCGATGCTCGCCGAGAGCGTGCACTCGCTGGCGGACTCGGGCAACCAGGGGCTGCTGCTCCTCGGCGGCAAGAAGGCACAGCGCGAGGCGACGCCGCAGCACCCCTTCGGCTACGGCCGCGAGCGCTACATCTACGCCTTCCTGGTCTCCATCGTGCTCTTCTCGGTCGGCGGCATGTTCGCGATCTACGAGGGCTACGAGAAGATCAAGCACCCGCACGAGATCGAGGCCTGGTACTGGCCGGTCGGCGTCCTGGTGTTCGCGATCATCGCCGAGAGCTTCTCCTTCCGTACGGCCATCAAGGAGTCCAACCACACGCGCGGCAACCTCACCTGGACGCAGTTCGTCCGCCGCGCGAAGGCCCCAGAGCTGCCCGTCGTACTCCTTGAGGACCTGGGCGCGCTGGTCGGCCTGATCCTGGCCCTCGTCGGCGTCAGCCTCGCGCTCGCCACGGGCGACGGCGTCTGGGACGGCATCGGCACGCTCTGCATCGGCGTCCTGCTCATCCTGATCGCGATCATCCTGGCCGCGGAGACCAAGTCCCTGCTCCTGGGCGAGGCCGCGGGCACGGAAGAGGTCGAGAAGATCGAGAAGGCCCTGGTCGACGGCGACACGGTCACCCGCGTCATCCACATGCGCACGCTGCACCTCGGCCCCGAGGAACTCCTCGTCGCCGCCAAGGTCGCGGTGCAGCACGACGACACGGCCACCGAGGTCGCCAACGCGATCAACGCCGCCGAGGAGCGCATCCGCGCGGCGGTCCCGATCGCCCGCGTGATCTACCTGGAGCCGGACATCTACAGCGAGACGGCAGCGGCCGAGGGCACCAATCCGGCGAAGTAGCGGTTTTCTTGGTACGTACGTCGATGGGGGGGCGCGCCCGCCGCCGAGCGACCGGCCGCGCGGGCGGGCGCGCGACAAAAACAAAGCG
>NZ_JBHYIG010000125.1:10657-26491 GCF_042740015.1 Streptomyces sp. NPDC059037 | reverse complement strand
CCCAGCGCATGCACATAGTCCCGGTCGTGCAGCTGACGCCACAGCCGCTCCGCACCCCGCCGCGCCAGCGTGTGCTCCTCACGCACACTGCCGGAAAGCCTGACCACATCCTCGGCGGTATAGGTCCGCTCGATCCCCTTCCAGCGGGCGTCGGTCGCCCACCGCTGCGCCAGCTCCGCGGCCGTTGCCGTCGTCGTCCCTGCCTGTGCCATGACCGTCTCCCGGATAGTCGTGAACCATGCCAATGCCTGGCACTAAGTGCCTTGCCAATATGGGGTGCGGCCCGCGAACTCCATGGGTGAGCAATCGGAGCAATGTCGCCGAGGCGGCAGGAAAGGCCGGGGTCTCCGACGTCAGGGCATGAATCGCGCCCGGTTTCCGGTTCCGCCCGCCGGAGTCCGGCGGGCCGCGGTACGACTCTCGCAGCGGCACTCAGTGCCAACAAGCGTGGAAGGCTGCCAACTTCTGCGCATCTTTCGCGGCGCTTTTGCCAACTCTGTTAATGCCACAAGACCGGTTCGCGTGGCTACCATCGCGAACAGTGCCGACGATCGTGACCGGACGGGAGCACACGTGACCGGAACAGGAGCACATGGGTGAGCAAGACGTACGCGGGGGCGCGGCTGCGGCGGCTGCGGGAGGAGCGGCGCATGAGCCAGGCCGACCTTGCCCGGTCCCTGGCCATCTCGCCGAGCTATCTCAACCAGATGGAGCACGACTCACGGCCGTTGACCGTGCCCGTACTGCTGCGCCTCACGGAGGCGTTCGGCGTCGACCCGGGCTTCTTCTCCGAACGTGACACCAGCCGTCTTGTGGCCGATCTGCGGGACGCTCTCACCGGCGAGGTCTCCGCGGGCCGCGTCTCCGCAGCCGACCTCTCGGACCTGGCATCCCGGCTGCCCGCCGTGGCCACGCTCCTGGTGGACCTGGGCCGGCGGAACCAGCACCTCACCGAACAGCTCTCCGAAACCGCGGAGGGCCGGGGTCCTGGAACAGCGGCACAGCCTCGCTCGGCACACGAGGAGATCCGCGAGTTCTTCTACCGGCGCCAGAACTACCTGAATGACATCGACCTCGCCGCCGAGCGGTTCGCCACCGAGATCGGCGTACGCCCCGGCGAGGTCGTGGGCGCCCTGTCCACCCGCCTGTCCGAGCGGCACGGTGTGCGCATCACCGCGGATTCCGGCCGGCTCCTGCACCACTACGACCCGAAGACCCGGGTCCTCCACCTCTCCAGCCGACTGCGCCCCGGCCAGCAGGCGTTCCGGATGGCCACCCAGCTCGCACTGCTCGAGTACGCGGACGAGATCTCCGCCCTCGCCTCGGAGGACTTCGACCCGCGGACCGCGGCCTGGCCGCTGGCCCGCATCGGCATCGCCAACTACCTCGCCGCCGCGCTGATCCTGCCCTACCGCCGCTTCCACGCGGCCGCGGAGGAATTCCGCTACGACATCGAGCGGCTGACCGACCACTTCGGGCTCGGCTACGAAACGATCTGCCACCGCCTGAGCACCTTGCAGCGGCCCCGGCTGCGCGGCGTGCCCTTCTCCTTCGTCCGGGTCGACCGGGCGGGCAACATGTCGAAGCGTCAGTCCGCCACCGCGTTCCACTTCTCCCGCGCGGGCGGCACCTGCCCGCTGTGGAACGTGTACGAGGCGTTCGCCTCGCCCGGCCGGATCCATGTCCAGGTCGCCGCCATGCCGGACAGCCAGCGCTACCTGTGGACCGCACGGGCGGTCACCCGGCACCGCGGCGGCTGGGGAGAGCCGGGCAAGACCTTCGCGATCGGCCTGGGCTGCGAGATCCGCCATGCCGCACGGCTCGTCTACTCCGACGGCCTCGACCTGGACAACGCCTCTTCCGCCGTCCCCATCGGCATGGGCTGCCGCCTCTGCGAACGCACCGACTGCCCCCAACGGGCCGTACCACCCCTGGACCGCCGGCTAGCGATCGACGAGAACAGCAGCACGTTCGTCCCTTACCCCGTGGCGGGGGAGCGGGCGGGCGACGGCTGACGCGGCGACCGCGGCAGGTGCGGAGCCGAGGGGCGGGCACGCAGGCGCCGGTCGAGCAGGCCGCGCAGACGGGTCGAAGCCCCCCGGAGGGTGCCGAGTCGCCGCATGTCCGCCGCGTCGAGTTCGTTGCGTTCGGCCGGCGCGAGCACCGCGGCATAGGGCAGTTCGCCCTCGGCGAGCTTGGCTGCCACAGCTGCATGGACGGCCCTCAGGACGACATCGCCCGCGCCGGGATGCTCCGCCGGCAGCCGAAGAAGCCGGTTGTCGTTCCAGGCGCTGTCACGGGCCACGGTCCTTGGCCCTTCGGGATCGCCGGAGCCTCCATCGTGTCATCAAGGCTCCGGGATCCCGGCGGCTGCCTCGGTGCGTCAGCGCGTGACCTGCCAACTGAGCGAGCGGGTCAGGGACTTGCGGAGCTTCGGGTCGCGGACCGCCTTGGTCGGGTCCGTGGCGCGTGCCGTGACGGTGTGCGCGCGGCCGTCGGCGGGCACCCCGAGCCGCCTCGGGGTCACACTGCTCGCGTCGCGGGCCTTCCGTGCCTCGCGGCCGTCGACGTACCAGCGCACCTGTGCGCGGGAGGACGCCTCTACGCGGATCCGATCGCTGCCGCGCACCTGCCGGTCGGTGGGTGTGACGGCGGTGAGGACCGGGGCGTGCTGATGGAAGCCCGCGATCATCGCCTCGCGTCCCGGCAGATTGAACTCGCGGCCCAGGGTGCGCATGATCGAGTCCTCGGTGGGGCGGTTGAGGCCGTGGCCGTGGTAGCCGCCGCCCTCGTACGCGCCGACCGTGCCGCCGTCGGGTGACTCCTGGCCGAGCCACCGGTGCCACTTGGCCTTCTGCGCGGCCATCTCGTCGGCGCTGAGCTTGGTGAGGTTGGACTCGCCCGGCTCGGGGCCCGTGTACGTGCTCTCGTCGTACCAGTACTCGTCGGCGAGCTTCCCGAAGGAGTGGCCGGTCTCGTGGACGGCGACCTGGTCGGAGTCGGGGTGGTCGGAGGATGCGGTGCCGATGCCGTCGTACCCGGACGGCGAAGTGATGTCGTTGTAGCCGGCGCCGCCGTACTTGGTGGAGTTGCCGAGCACGATCACGAGGTCGGGGTCGGCGGCCTTGCTCGCGTACGCCTCGACCTTGTTGGTGTCGACGCACAGCAGCCGCTCGATGCCGTCGCAGAAGAACGCGGAGTTCAGGGCGGTGTTCTTGGTGACGTCGCTCGTCGGGTCGCCCGAGACGCCGGAGTCCTGCGAGTGGGCGTCGACGGCCCAGACGTTGAACAGGTCCTGGTACTCGGCGTACGGCTCGACGGCGGACATCTCCTTCCACTTGGTGCGCACGTCGGTGTGGAAGTCCTCCTGCTGGGCGGCGGTGTAGCCGTCGCCGATGAAGACGACGTCGACCTTGGCGTCGCTCGCTCCGGCCTCCACGATCGGCACGACGTCGCCGTCGTCCTTCTTGATCGTGGCCTGCTCCTTCCTGGTGAGCGGGGAGGACGACGAGACCTCTGTGTGGCGGGGGTGGCCGTCGCGGCCGGTGAAGTACTCGACCTTGACGCCATCGGCGGAGCCGGCGTCGCGGCCGGCGGGTTGAGCAGCCGAAGCGTTGTCGCTAGTGACGGGGTCCGCGGCGACCGGAGCGGTGACGGCGAGCGCCGCCGCCAGGACGACACCGATGGCGATGCCGAGTCGCTTGCGGGATATGTGGGATGCGTGTCTACGCATGGAAGATCTCCCGAGGATCTGCACGGAGGCGGCCGGGATCGGCAAGTCCGTGATGTAAGTGGGGGGTTAAGGGAGCTTAAGGTGGGGTTCAATGTAGGGGTCGTGGGGAAGCAAGGCAATGCCTGGGGCGCAAGGTGACTGTGGGAGTGGGGAGTTCACGCCGCGTAGTCACAAGTCCTGTCGCTCCAGGCCCGCATGGACTTGGCTCGGACCTGGAGGCGGAGAGATGTCGGACAGCGGATCTGGGGGCGTTCGGCTCGACGAGCCCGCGGTGATCGGGCGTCGCGTCCTGCGCCTTCGTACGGAACTCGGGCTCACCCAGCGGCAGTTGGCCGAACCCGCCTACACGCCCGCCTACGTCTCCACGCTGGAGTCGGGCAAGGTGAGGCCGTCCGAGGCGGCGCTGCGGCACCTGGCCGAGCGTCTCGGCGTCACGTCCGAGGAGCTCGCGACGGGGCGGCCCGCCCGCCTCGCCGCCGAGTTGCGGCTGCGCCTGACCGACGCGCGGCGCGCGCTGGCCACCGGAGCGCCGGAAGACGCCGCTCCTCTCTTCCGTGCCCTGTACGCCGAAGCCGTCGAACACGCTCTCCCGGGGGAGCAGGCCACCGCGCTCCTCGGCCTCGGCGACTGTCTCCTGGAGTCCGGGGAACTCGACGACGCGCACGAGTGCTTCGCCTCGGTGGAGCGGCTGCTCGCCGACGAGCCGCTGCCCCGCCGCGTCCCCGCCATCCGCGGCCGCGCCAACGCCCACCGGCTGACAGGCGAACTCCGTTACGCCTGCTACCTGTTGGAGACGGCGCTCGACCAGCTCAACGCCTCCGGACTGCAGGACCCGGACGCGCTGCTCCTCCTCTACACGGCATCCATCGCCCCGTACATGGACATGGGCGCACACGAGCGCGCCGCGCACGCCGCCGAACTGGCGATCGCGCTCGCGCCCCGCGTGGACGACCCCGCCCTGCTCGCCGGGATGCACCGCGGGGTGGCCCGTACGCTCATCGCCCAGGGCCGTATCGCCGAGGCCGACGCATCGCTGGCCAAGGCCCAGGATCTCTACCGGCAGCTGCACATCCGCACCGAACTCGCCCACTGCCACTGGATGCGCGGCTACGTGCACGCCCAGGACGGCGACCTGGCGCGCGCCGAGAACGAACTGCGCACCGCTTACGACATGCTCACCGCCAAGCGGGCCGCGCTCTTCGCCGAACAGGTCGAGGTGGAACTCGCCGACGTGCTGCGCCGACGCGGCAAGGTCCAGGAGGCCGAGGCGCTCCTGAGACCGCTGCTGGCCGTCGGCACGGAGGCCGCGGAAGCCCCGGGGGCCACGGACATCCCGGAAGCGCGCTCCCTCAGGGCCGGACGCGGCACGGTGCACGTAGGCGCCGCGCACCGGCTGCTGGGCCTCATCGCGGAGGAGTGCGGGGACACGGCGGCTGCCGAGGAGCACTACCGCGCCGCGCTGCCCCTGCTCGAACGGGCAGGCGTGGCAGGGGACTTGGCGGGCCTGTGCTGCCTCCTCGGCGACCTTCTCCGCAGGACAGGACGGACGGAGGCCGCCCTGGACGCCTACCGCACCGGCCTCGCCCACCGGGCGACTCCGGGCACGACGACCTTGGGGCCCGCGCCCGCGCCGCCGCTGATGTGAAGGGCGTAATATGCAATCCCAATCGGCAGCTATTACTTGGCTGTTGAGCCGGTCGCGGATTCGGGAGGGCTCCAGATGGTTGCGGACATGGTCAGGACCTGGGCGGAGGGCTGGGCCGTGTCACGGCGGACACCCCCGCCGGCCGAGCGGCCCTGGGGGCTGCACATCGAGGTGGCCGACAACCCCGACGAAGTCGGCCGCCATGTCCTGCCCACGGCCGACGAGGCGCTGGTCCGCAGCGCCGCTGCTGCGGTGACCGTGCCACGGACCTGGATGAAGATGCCCGCGCGGCCGGCGGAGATCGAGCCCTGGCTGCCCCAGGGCTGGGTGGTCGCCTGGGAGGAGACCGGACATCTGATGGCCGTGGACCTGACGGCCAGGGAGCCGAAAGCGCCCGAGGGATATACGGCGACCGTGGAGACCAGCGGCGCCGTCGTCCTGGTACGCGTGCTGGACGCGGCGGGCGAGCGGGCGGCCACGGGGCAGATGGCCGTCCTGGGGGAGGCTGCGATCGCCGACCGGGTGGTGACCGAGGAGGCCCACCGTCGGCGCGGCCTCGGACACTTCGTGATGCGGGCGCTCGCCGACCGCGCCCTGGACGAGGGCGCACACCTCGGCATCCTCGGCGCGACCGACGCCGGACGTGCGCTGTACGAGACGCTGGGCTGGAAGAAGCACGCGACGCTGGCGGAGTGCGTCTACCGGCCCTGAAGCCGCCAGGCTCAATGGGGCGAGGATGGTCGCCCGCAGTGGGCCGGACAGGTCGCAGGCGGGGCAGGGCAGCGTGTGGGGGCGTCGGGGAGGTGCCGGTGAGCGGGAGAGTGCGGCTTTGGGTGGCCGGTGCGCTGATGGGGGTCATCGCTTCGTTGCTGACATGCGGCCTTGCTGTGATCGCGGTGGTGCTCGTTCCCTGGTGGTGGCCAGGCCCGGTGGTGGCCGTCGTCGCAGGGCTGTTGTTGCTCGGTGTGGGGTTCGCGCTGATCGGCCTGTGCTTCGTCCGTCTAGAGCCTTGGCACTTCGGGGCGGCGGCCATTGTGGAGTGCCTGCTGGCCGTGGGATTGCTGACATTCCTCGACCAGGCCGTGCTCGATGTGTGGGGCGAGCCGGTGGAAACCGTCGTCACGGAGGTTGTCCGGCACGAGCGGAACGCGCCGACGGGGAACGTCACCGGCGACTGGTGGGAGTGCTCGCTGGAGCGGCCCGACGGGACGGAACTCGAACGACCCCTCAGGGAGTCGGACTTCGCAGCGCTGGGGGAGGCGTGCCCCACCGATGCCAAGGCAGGGGAGCGGCTCATGGTGTACGCCGTGCCCGGAGAATTCGCCCCGCCGCAGACGAACGCCCCGGTCGGCGGTGCCTGGCTGGTCGGCGCGCTGACCGCTGCCGCCACGGTGGCGGCAGCGGCGTTCACCGCCGTCGGCATGACGCGCGCGGGTGCGCCGGGCGGATCCCGCTTCTCGTAGCTACAGGTCCGCCACCCAGCTGCCGTGGAAGCCGAGCGGTACCCGGCCGGGCAGGTGGATGCGGGCCAGCGGGTGGCCGGTGAAGTCCTGGGCCGAGAGGATCACCAGGTCGGTCGCGCCCCGGTCGGGGTCGTTCACGTAGGACAGGATGTAGCCGTCGTCCTCGTCCCGGGCGCCCCGGCGCGGCACGAACACCGGCTCGCTCGCCGCCGCGCCCTTCGGGAAGCGGTGCACCTGCTTGCTGGCGCGCAACATGTCATGTTTCACCAGGCAGTTGGTGAACTTCTCGTCCGGCGGCACCCCGTCGACCGTCTCGTACGCGCGCCACATCTCGGCCGCGCTCGCCGTGTACCCGAAGCGGTGCCGCCGGGAGGCCAGGGATTCGTTGACGCGCGGGAACTCCTGCGGCAGATCGTCGATGCGGCTGCCGCGGACCCGGCCGGCGCGCAGATCGACCGTCCAGCGGTCGAGCGCGGGCGCGCCGGTCGCGGAGGGGCCGCCGCTGCCCCGGCCCGCCGCGTAGAACGGGGCGGGCATGGAGGTGTACTCGATCACCACCTTGTCGCCCTGGTCGTAGGCGTTGAGCGTGTGCGAGAAGTAGACCGGGTCGATCTCGAACCAGCGGGTGGTGCCTCCGGCCCGCGGCAGGATCCCCAGGCGCATGGGGTGTCGCTCGTTCCAGATGTAGGGCACCGTGGCCCCCGCCTCGGCGGCCGCCGCGTCGAACGTGATCGGGACGTCCACGATCACCACGTACTTCTCGGTGAGGGCGAAGTCGTGCATCATCGGCGCGTCCGCCACCGGGACCTTGGTGGTCCGGGCCACCCGCCCGGTCCGGTCGATCATGATGTGCCGTACGTGGTCCCAGGTCGGGTAGTACGCCACCGCGTGGAGTTCGTCCGCCGCCGCGTCGTACTTGGTGTGCGCGGTGAACGCGCCCCGCAGCGTGGACCGGAAGTCGTACGGGCGCACGGTGGCAAGGTCGCCGTCCAGCTCGTACGGCAGCGGCCCGCCCTCCTGGAGCGCCAGGATCCGCCCCTTGTAGGGGATCAAATGCGTGTTGCACGCGAAGTCGTCCGGCGGCGCATCGCCCGGGTAGGGCTCGCCCAGCTTCTTCGCCACCTGCGAGGAGCGCACCCAGCGGTTGCGGTACCACTCGGCGCGCCCGCCGCGCAGCCGCACCCCGTGCACCATGCCGTCGCCCAGCATCCAGTGGTGCGCCCGTGGATCCTCCAGGCCCAGCGCGTTCGGTCCTGTGCGCAGGAAACGGCCGTCCAGGTCGCGCGGCACACGGCCGGTCACCGGCAGGTCGAACGCGGTCAACTCCTCGGTGACCGGCGCGAACGCGCCCTCCAGGAAGGGGAGCGACTTCTTGCCGCCGCCCGCCGCACCGGGTGTGGCAGCTTGCGCCGCCGCGGCGCCGTGGCCGAGCCCGAACCCGCCGACCACGCTGCCCGCCGCCGCGAGCGCCGCACCCTGGAGAATCCTCCGCCGCGTATGACTGGTCATCGTCTCTCCCCGTTCATCGATTCGGGGCCCGGCCGGAACCGCCGGACCGTCCGCTGGCTACGGGAACAAGCCTGCGCCGACGGGGGCCGTGAGACAGGAGGTCTGGGGCCCGAGCAGGGGGTGGTGCTGACGCCACCCCGACCGGCGGGCGCCTTCCGTTCTGACCGGGATGGGCAGAGTCGTGCTGGACATGCGGCCGCACAGGACGTCTGATGGTCCTGCGGTCTTCGGTACCGGACTCCAGCGTGAGAGGGCGCATGTCGCACAAGGACGACGAACCACGCGGGGGCGCACCCGGCGACCGACTGGGCGACATCGCCCTTCCCCTGGGCATCGTCGCCCTCGTGGGCTCCTTCGTCCCCGTACTCGGTGACTTCGTCGCCGCGCCCCTCGGGCTCCTGGCCCTGGTCCTGGGGGCGTTGGGGGTGTGGAAGAACGAACGGGGCCTCGCGACGAACTTCGGCCCGTCGCTCATCGGCGCCACCCTCGGCGCCCTGGCCCTGCTCATCGTCCTGCTCCTGTTCGCCGTGACCCACTGAACGGCGGTCACCTCCCGCTGCCTTGGGCGGCAGCGGGAGGCGCGTGGCAGAAGGGCGGTCAGCAGTCGGGCACGCCTTCGATCTTCTCCCCGCCGACCAGGTAGACATTGCTGATCCACAGGCCGTCACTGCCGCCGGGCAGCTCCACGTACGACCACCAGGTGCTCGACCCCTGGCCCGGCTCGGAGACGAAGTCGCCCTGCCGCTGGCAGAAGTCGATCAGCTTGCCCGGACCGAAGGTCGTCGGCGAGGGCGAGTTGACGAGCGGTTCGACGTGCAGGCGTACGTTGCTGGCCCACACCTGGACCTCCTTGCCCGCCTCGGCCTGCTGCTGCTCCGCCGCGGGCTGCACGGTGGCGGCCGGTGCGCTCTTGGCGGACGCCGACGCCGATGCCGTCATCGGTGCGGCCAGCGCCAGCGCGCCGACGGCCGTCGCGAGCGCCACGGTCCGGCCCGTGCTCCTCAGAATCCTCATGTCTGTCTCCCCGTTGTCAGTTGGTCGGTTCGGTCGTGTCGCTGTCAGGCGCCGCAGATCGGCACACCGGGCAGCTGGTCGTCGGGCGTGTCCACGAAGTAGCCGGCGATCCAGCCGCGCGAGTCGCCCCGCTCGATGAAGACCCACCAGTCGTTGCCGCTCACCGTCTCGCCCTTGCGCTGGCAGCGGGCCTCGAACTGCTGGCCGGGCTGCAACTTGCCGGACACGGTCGGGCAGTTCCCCGGCGAGGGGAAGCCGTCGCAGGTCGCGGGCGACTGCGGGTTGTCGCGGACGTTCACGTCGGTCGCCCAGACGGTGAAGGCGGCAGCAGCACCGGAGTTCGGCGCCGGCTCGGCTGCGGATGCCGTACCCGCCGTCACGGCCAGGCTGCCCGCGGTCAGCGCAACGGCCGCCGCTGACCTGGTCAGAAAGGTACGTACGCTCATGTCGTTCTCCCCGTGTAGTACGTGCTCTCACGCGCTACACGGAGCGGGACCGCTTCCCGTATGACACCACGCGCTGTGACCTGTGTCACATGCGCGTCAGCGGGTGTCGCCGCCCCGAGCGCAGTCCGGCACCTCCGCGCTGTTGCGCGTCCGCACGCCGGGGAGCCAGCCCTCCACGCCGAGCGAGGTGCGCACCAGGTACCACCGGGTGGATGTGATGCCCTTCTCGTCCTGGACGAGCGTGCCGTCGGTGACCACGCACCGCGCTTCGAGCCGGTCGCCGTGCCAGACGCGGGCCGCGCGGTTGCCGGGCGCGGCGTACCGCTCGTACGGATCCTTGGCGACCCGCAACGCGCACTCCAGGGTGCGCAGTTCACGGCAGGCCGCCTCCGCGTTGTGCACCGTTATCGTCACGCCCCGCGTCCCTGCGGGCGGTGTCGGCCGGTCCTGGCCGCCGGGGCGCACCAGCCACCACGTCCCGAGGGCGATCGCGCCGACCAGCGCCGCCGCGACGACGAGGGTCAGGCGCGGACGGTGGCCAACCGGCGCACCGAGTACGGCGATGCGGTACGGCCCGCGCCGTCGGCGCCCGGCGGGGGAGTCGGCCCGGATGCGGTCCCACAGCCCGTGGGGCACCTCGATCGCCCCGTCGGCGGCGCGCAGCCGCTCGCGCAGCACGGCGACCGCGGCGTCATCGGCTGAGACGCCGGTGCTCCCGGTGTCGTCCGGGGGAAGCTGCCCCGGGGGGCCCGGAGTTGAGTTCATGACGCCCTCCCGTCCTCGGGTCGCCGCCCGGGCTGCGATGTCTGCGGATCGGGCGCTTCGACCAGCATGCCGCGCAGGCTGTCCAGGGCGCGGGCGCGGTGGCGGGCCGCCGTGCCCCGGTGCACCTTCATGATCTTCGCGGCCTGGTCGATGGTGTAGCCGTCGAGGTCGACGAGGATGACGACGCCGGCCTGTCGCGGCGAGAGCCTGCTCAGCAGCCGCATCGCCTCCCACTCGCCCTGCCGCCGCTCAAGACCGCCGTCCCAGGCGGCGTCGACGAAGGCGCCCCCGTGTGTGCCGCCGCTTTCGAGGGTCCGCACCGCGGTATGCGTCTCGACGTCGTCGATGAGCACCTGCCGTTTTTCTCGACGGTACGCGTCCCGCACGGCGCTCATCAGTGCCGAGAACGCGTAGGCGTAGGGCTCGGGGTGGGCGAGCAGCCGCTCGGGGCGGTTGGCGAGCTTGAGATAGGCCTCGTGCACGGCGTCCTCGGCGAGCTGCCGGGATCCGGAGAACATCACAGCCCTGCGGTAGAGCCTGGGCAGCAGGCCGCAGAAGACGTCATCGAACGTTGCCCGGTCGGACTTCGCGCCATCGGTCTGGTCTTTGCGCATAGCCGCGGGAGGCTACCCCGCCACGTGCGGCTCAATCTGGCGGGCCGCCAGTTCGCCCGGAAGGTGAACCGGGCGTGAAGTGCCTCGACTTGATGTACCACTATTGCCACACACAATATGCACACCAGAGCGGCCGGTTGTCGGCAAGGGAATTCCCACACTCCTTCATTTGGGCAAGTTGCCGAATACCTGGCCATATTTGGGATGTTCCGCTGCCCGTGTAACGCGACGGCAGTCATATGGCGCAGATGTACACGGGCCCGCGCGACACCGGTGCGTGTCCCGTAAAGCGACGCGTCAGATTGGACACCCGTGAGCAATATCGACCCGATGCCAGGGCCCCACGGCTACGGCCGGCCCCCGCAGCCTCCGCAGCGCCAGGAGCGGAACCCGAGCACTGCTCGGCGAACGGCCCTCGCCGTCCACACCATCGCTGACATCGCTGCCGTGTTCCTCGGTCTGTGGGTCCTGCTCTACCTGCTCGGCGCCAACGAGGCCAACGTCTTCGTCGAATTCGTGCACGGGACGGCCGACTTGCTGGCCTGGTGGTCACAGGACGTTTTCACGATGGACACAGAAGGGCTTCGGGTTCTCCTCAATTACGGTCTGCCGGCCGTCATTTATCTACTGGTGGGTCATGGGATCGCCGCGCGCCTCAGCCGGGCGTGACGGCTTGCAGATCTCACGTACGACAGAAATCAAGAAAGGTCAGCCCTGTGACACCCACCTCAGCAGGAACCGATAATTTGCCGGTCTACGAGAACCTGGTCCGGGAACTCGGTGACGTCTTGGCGGAGTCCCGCGTGGTAGCCGCGCAGACGCTGCACCAGGCGGCGCAAGCCGTCAACGGCCACGGCGGGATTCCCCCGGTTTCCGGTCCGGCAGCCGCACGCCCCGCACTGCCTGACGGGTCGGCCGGGGGCAGATAGCCGGTGAGGTCGGCAGGTCGTCTGGGTCAGCGGTTCGTCGCAGGCGGCGGTCAGAGGCTGGTGAGCAGGTCGTCCAGCGGTGCGGGTACGCGGTCGGGGTCCAGCGCCTCGACGAGTACGCGACCGTAGTGGATCTTGCGCCCCTTCTTGGTGCCGAGGAAGCGCCGCAGTTGCCCCTCAGCGCTGCGGCCCTGCTGGGCGGGCTGGCGCAGGAAGGTCTCCAGGGCGCGCAAGTCGCCCTCCGCCCGGACGAGTTCCTTCACCCGTGCCACACCAAGGGCGCGGATGAGCTCGTCCTCCAGATCGGCCGAGCAGACGAAGAACCCGTCCTGTGCCGCACGGGCCCGCTCCAGGCCGCGGGTGTAGAAGCCGCGCTCCGCCTCGTCGCACAAGCCCGTGAGGCGCAGGCCCAGGCCGGGCGGACCAAGGACGTGGGCGAAGCGCGCGATGCTCATCGCGCCGCCCATCGACAGGACACAGACCCCTTCGGCCGCCAGGTTCCGGCCGCGGCGCGCGGCGAGCGCGCTGACCGCCGCGGCATCACTGGGCCCTTCGAGCAGCACGACCGACCGGACGGGCAGCCGCTCGGCCAGCTCGCGTGCGGGGTCGCCGGGGCCACCGGCCGCCCACGCGGCGACCGCCTCCTGGAACAACCCCATGTCAGCCATGAAGGGAGTCTCCGTCCTTTCCGGCCGGCACGGTAGGGAATTTCGCCGACGAGTCGATCAGCGGTGAGCACGGGACTGCCCGTCGCGGCAGAGGCCGGTCAGCGGTGGCCGAGCACATTGACCACCCGGCCATTGGGGTCACGGACGAAGAACCGCCGTACCCCCCATTCCTCGTCCTGCAGCGGGTGCACGATTTCCGCCCCGCTGGCCCGCACCGCCGCGTAGGCCGCGTCCACATCGTCCACCTCGACGCTCATGTCGGGCACGACCGGCGCGGTCTTGTCCTGTGCCATGAAGGTGACCTGCGCCGTGGGGTTGTCGGGGGAGGCGAGCGTCATGACCCAGCCCAGGTTCATGACCTCCTCGAACCCCAGGAGGCCGTAGAAGTCCCGGCTCTCCTCCAGGTCCTCTGACCGGATGTCGGGCATGACCCGGCGGATGGACATCGGCGTCTCCTGTCACGTGACGATGCGGGGCGATGCGGGGCGATGTGGGACGATGAGGGGCGATCACCCGAGGACGAGCGGGAGTTGCGCGGCGAGCACGCCGAGTTCGGCCTGCTCCGTCTCGCTCGGGGCCCGCCGTCCGGTGCCGACAAGCAGGACGTCCTGGTCGGAGAACGACGCGGGGAACGAGGCACCGGCGATCTCCTCGATCATCGCGCGGCACCGGGCGAGCCCCTCGGCGGGCGGTCCCGCCACGTCCGGGAGGTGCGTGACCAGGTCGAGGTGGTGCAGCGTCCACTCCAGGACGTACGCGGCCAGATAGTCGCCCGCGGTCAGGACGAAGTCGCGGGTGGCCACCCGCAGGGCAGGGTCGGCGAGTTCGGCGGCGCGGCCCGCGGCGGAACCGACGTCGTCGAGGTGGAACTTGAGCAGCCACGGCTCTCCGTACGCGGCGGCAAGACGGACGATCAGCGCGTCGAGCGGGTCGTCGCCGGTCGGCGGCGTGTCGGCGACGTCCCAGTAGGTCACCGCATTGCGGGTCGGTTCGCCTTCGGCCGGGGTCACCAGGGTGATCAGTACGTCCTGGGCGTCGATGACCAGATGGCACACCAGGTCCCGTACGAGCCAGCCCGAACAGCCGGACGGCTGGGCGAAGTCCGCGTCCGGGAGATCGGCGACCGCCGTCCGCAGAGCTGTCCACGAGCGTGAGAAGAGATCCACATCGGCACGGTAGTGCGGTGCCGCGAGAGCGGACAAGCGCATTCGCCGAGCGGCGGGTCCGTGGCGGCGGACCCGCCTCCCTTCGTCACCGTCGCCCGCCGAACTCCCAGGCGTGGACCTCGACGGCGGCGTATCCGTCCTGGCTCAGGACGGCGCGTGCCGTCTCCGGGTCCGGGGCCCGGACCAGCGCCGCCGTCCCCAGCCAAGCGGTGGCGTCGTCGGACAACAGCGGCCCGTACGCGATCAGCTCGTCCCGGTCGGGCGGCACGGCGACGTCGGCGGCCGGCTCCGCGCCGAGGCCGAGCACCAGATACCGGTTGCCACCGGTGCGGCCGCCGGGGAAGTCCCACATGGTGCGCCCCAGCACATTGCGCCACCGGCGCAGCAGCACGTCCCGGTACGCGCCGGCCTGGTAGTTGGGCTCGTCGAAGGCGAACGCGCGGGCGGCAGCGGGGTCCGGCAGGTCGACGATGTGCACGCTGCCGGTCGGGGTGTCCCCGTCGTCGGCGAACGTCGGCCCACGAGCGATCAACTGCTTCTCGTACGCGTCCATGTAGGACCAGTGGTCTTCCAGCAACTCGCTGCGCAAATCGCCGGAGCCGGGCCGGTCACGGTGGTAACAGAAGAACTCCATCCCCACAGTCTCTCCCCACAACGGGGACAGCGCGGGGGAATTCAGATGCCCAGAAGATCTACGACCCCGGCGAGGGATGTGACCTCGTACGCGTGATAGAAGGGCGCCGACGGCTCGGTCCCTCTGTTCAGATACACGGTGTCCTTCACGCCAAGGTCGGTTGCCGACTGCAGGTCGTAACGCGGACTGGACGACACATGCATCGTCTCCTCCGGCCGGCAGCCCAGCTGTTCGTACATGAACTCAAATGCGTGCAGCCGCGGCTTGTAGGCCCGCGCCATCTCCGCGGTGTACACCGCGTGGAACGGCGCGCCGAGCTTCGCGACGTTCTGATGGGCGTGCCTGTCCGCGGCGTTGGAGAGGATGACGAGAGGGAAGTGCTCGGCGAGCTTCGCGAGGGGCTCCGGTACGTCGGGGTGCGGCCCCCATTCCGGGACCTCCGCGAAAACCTTGGCGGGATCGCCCGGCCGGAACTCGACGCCGGTGCTGCGGCACGCGCGCTCGAAGGCTCGAGAGACGACCTCGTCGTACGGTCGCCAATCACCCATCACCTCATCGAGTTGATAGCAGCTGAACCGGTGGAGAAAGGCGTCAAGCCTCTCGGGCGGCGCCACGTCCTTGATCACCTCCCTGGCGGCGGACCCGATGGCGAAGTCCGTCAAGGTCCCGTACATGTCGAAGGTGATGAACCGAGGATCAAGACCGCTCAACGAACTTCTCCTTGTCGAAGTTGCCCCTGCCGGCAGAGCCGCTACGGCATGCCGAATCAGCGTCGCTCAAGGGTCAACTGACCTGTCCGCATCGTGATTCCCCCGTTCGCAGAGGTACGCCTCCAGTTCGGCGGCCCCGGTCAGCATCGCCCGCCCGCGGGCGGACAGCCGACCGTGCCAGTCGCGCAGTGCGGCCTCCAGCGGCTCGACACCGCCGGCGGCCCGCACCTGGGCGATCAGCGGGGCGATCTGCTCAAGGAGGTAGCCGCCCCGCCTGAGCTGGTGCGCAAGGCGGGCGTCCCGCACGTCGGCCTCGTCGTAGACGCGGTACCCGGTGTTCGGGTCGCGGCGTGGACGCACCAGCCCTGCGCGCTCCCACTTGCGCAGCGTCGCGGGCCGGATGCCGAGTTCCTGTGCCAGCGGCCCGATGAACCTGTCGGCAGGCCCGGACGCGGAAGCGGGCTTCCCCGGGGCGCGGGCGGGGGGGGGGGCCGCCACCCGCCGGAGGGTGCGCCGCGGGGCGCGGGGCCTGAGAAGA
>NZ_JBHYIG010000125.1:0-10647 GCF_042740015.1 Streptomyces sp. NPDC059037 | reverse complement strand
AGCGCTGCGCGCGGGGGCGCTCGCCCCCACCCCCCCCCCCCCCCGCACCCCGGTTCACGGCCCGCATGATCGACGTCGCCGTCTGGTGGCCGTGGCCGGACACCAGGGCGAGAAACGCGCGCAGGGCCCTCGCGTGCAGCGAGGTATAGGTGCGGTAGCCGTGGGCCGTGCGGCCTGCGGCCGGAAGGATGCCGGCCTCCTCGTAGTTCCTGACGGCCTGCGTGGACAGACCGTGCCCGCGCGCCAGGTCGATCGGCCTGAGCTGCTCTCCGCTTTGAAGGTTTGCTCCCATGGTCCTGTCGATATCGCGGAAAAGTTTCAACCGAAAGTTCAACGATAGCGTTGAAGGCATGGCTACTGACCTCAAAGACATCGCCCATGCCGTCGAAGCCACAGCCGTCATGAAACTGCTGCCGACCCGGCCCCGGCTGCTCGCCGTGGGCG
This sequence comes from Streptomyces sp. NPDC059037, assembly GCF_042740015.1. NCBI lineage: Bacteria > Bacillati > Actinomycetota > Actinomycetes > Kitasatosporales > Streptomycetaceae > Streptomyces > Streptomyces sp. NPDC059037. The sequence goes on along the minus strand of NZ_JBHYIG010000125.1, from coordinate 10,203 downwards.
AGCCGACCCACGGCGAGGACACCCTGCTCGACCTGCGCAACGACCTCTTCCGGCAGCTCGTCGAGCAGGAGGGCTACCGGACGATCGCGATCGAGAGCGACTGCATGACGGGCCTGGTCGTGGACGACTACGTCACCTCGGGCACGGGCTCCCTCGACGAGGTCATGGAGCGCGGGTTCAGCCACGGCTGGGGCGCGTCCGCGGCCAACCGCGAACTCGTGCGCTGGATGCGTGCCCACAACGTTCGCGCGGACCACGACGGCCGGCCCGCGTCCGACCGGCTCCGATTCGCCGGTGTCGACGGCCCGCTGGAGATCACTCACGCAGCGAGCCCCCGGCAGGCCCTCACCGCACTCCACGGCCACCTCGCGGCCCAGGTTGACGCGGACCTGCTCCCCTGCACCGCGGAAAGGCTCGACCGCCTGCTCGGCGCAGACGACCGGTGGACCGATCCCGCCGCGATGATGGACCCGTCCCGGTCCGTGGGACAGTCGGCCGAGGCCGGGCAACTGCGGCTGCTCGCCGACGAGTTGGTCGCCCTGCTCGAGGCGCAGACGCCGCACCTGCTCGCGGCGGCCTCGCGGGACGACTGGGATCGGGCGTGCCTGTACGGGCGCACCGCGACCGGCCTGCTGCGCTACCACCACTGGATGGCCGACGCCTCACCGGCCCGCCTGACCCGCCTTGCGGGCCTGCGGGACCAGATGATGGCCCAGAACCTCCTCGCCCTCGCCGCCCGGGGCCCGGCACTCGTCCACGCGCACAACTCCCATCTCCAGAGGCAGAAGAGCTCGATGCGGATGGGCGGGATGCCGCTGGAGTGGTGGGGCGCCGGTGCGCTGGTCAGCGCCCGGCTCGGCGAGGGGTACGCCTTCGTGGCCACGGCCCTGGGCACGATCCGGCACCAGGGAGTGGACACGCCGCCGCCGGACACCGTCGAAGGCCTCCTGTACGCGCTCCCCGAGGACCACTGCGTCATCGACGCCTCCCGGCTTGCCGCCACCCTCGACGCCACGCGGCCCGCGCCGCGCGTATCCCCCTGGTTCGGCTACGCCCCGCTCGACCCGGCCCACTTGGCGGACAGCGAGGGCATCGTGTTCGTCAAGGACGTCGCACAGATCTAGTCGCGCAGGTCCCGTCGCACACGTCTGGTTTCGTGCGCGGCCATTCGTGCGCGGCCATTCGTGCGCGGCCATGGAACTTCGGCGGGTGGGAAGGCGTTGGCAGAGGGACGCGCGGAAGGCGCGCGGACGAGCGAACGGTTAGCCGAGGTGGCACGGATGGCGATGTGGGACCGGATCAAGGACCAGGCCAAGGGTCTGCAGCAGCAGTCGCAGGGGGCGCGGAGCTCCGGCGGTCACGGACGGTCGGGTTCGGGGTCCGGCGGCGGGTCGAAGGCTCAGCTCGTGGGCGTGCTCAAGTCCCAGCTGGGCTCCCTCAAGACGGAGCTGAAGAGCGGTGCCTACCGGGACGCCAGCATGGCCATGTGCGCCCTGGTCGCGGCGGCCGACGGGTCGGTCGACCCGGCCGAGCGGCAGCATGTGGAGTCCCTGATCCTGCAGAACGACGTCCTGCAGAACTTCCCGCCGGATCAGCTGCGCCAGCGCTTCAACAAGCACGTCGACCAGTTGACGCTCAACTTCCAGCAGGGCAAGACCCAGGTCATGCAGGAGATCGCCAAGGCGGCGAAGAAGCCGATGGAGGCCAAGGCGGTCGTACAGACCGGCTTCGTGGTCGCCGGCGCGGACGGGTACATCGCCCCGGCCGAGGAGCAGGTCCTGCGCGAGGCGTGCGCGGCGCTGGGCGTCTCCCCGCAGGAGTTCGGCCTCTGACCGCGGATTGAGCATTGCCGTCCAGGGGGCGGCGCATATCTCTTTGCAGTTGCAGTTGGGGCCCGCATCTCAAGTAGAAGGTGCGGGCCCCGACGCGTGACGTCGTAGGTTCCCGGCACCCGGCAGGAAGGCAGTCCGATGACCGTTCTCGACTCCCCGATCCCGCGATTCCACTTGGCCATGCCGGTCGACGACCTGACCGCCGCGCGCCGCTTCTACGGCGACGTACTGGGCCTGGAGCAGGGGCGCAGCGCGGACACCTGGGTGGACTGGAATCTGCACGGCCACCAGTTCGTCACCCACCTCGCACCGGAGCGCGCGCAGCGCATGCACAACCCGGTCGACGGCCATGACGTCCCGGTGCCGCACTTCGGGTTGATCCTGACGATCCCCGCGTTCAAAGAGCTCGCGGAGCGGCTGCGCGCGGCGGACGCGGACGTCGAGTTCGTCATCGAGCCCTACGTCCGCTTCGAGGGCCAGACCGGTGAGCAGTGGACGATGTTCTTCCTCGACCCGGCCGGCAACGCCCTCGAGTTCAAGGCCTTCGCCGACGACTCCCAGGTCTTCGCCGTCTGACCGGCGCCGCCCAGCTCAACTCCACCACGAGCTGCTGCACGGGCACAGTTCGCACACTCAATTGTTCATTCGAACACCATGATGATAGAAAAGGGTCATGGGTGTCGCCAATCGTTTGGACCTGACCCTGCGATTGGTGCAGGGCTCCGACCGGGTTTCCGTGTCGGAGCTCTCCCAGCGCCTGGGTGTGTCGGAGATGACCGTGCGCAGGGACCTGGACGCGCTGGAGCGTCAAGGGCTTGTGCGTCGTGTGCACGGCGGGGCCGTGGCGACGCGTTCGCGGGCCGAGGACGCGGGATTCCTCGCGCGTGAGCCGTGGCAGGCCGCCACCAAGGACCGCATCGGCGGCGCCGTGGCCGCGTTGGTCGAGCCCGGATCACGGGTCCTGCTCGACGCGGGGACCACGACGGTGCACGTGGCCGAGCATCTGGTGGCTCGGGCCCCGCTCACGGTCGCCGTGCTGAGCCTGCAGGCCGCGGTCTGCCTGGCCGACCGGCCGGGGATCGAGCTCCTGGTCGTGGGCGGGCGCTCGCGTCCTGGTGAGCGTTCCTTTGTCGGTCCGCTGGCGCTGCGCACGCTGGAATCCCTGGCCTTCGACTGCTTCGTCATGTCCATCGGCGGCGTGCACGCCGAGCACGGCTGGTCCGAGTTCTCCCTGGATGACGCCGCCGTCAAACAGGCCGGACTCGCCCGGAGCGACCGCACCATCGCGGTGGCGGACGCGACCAAGCTCGGTGTGCGCGCCTTCAGCCGGGTCGCCCCGCTCGACGCGGTGGACCGCTTCGTCACCGACCGGGCCGCCGATGACGCCGGCACACACCCCAGCGGCCCGCAGACCATGGACGCCCTGCGCGATGCGGGCGTCGAGACCGTCCTGGCGTGACCCCAAGTCCCCGCCCCTGCCCCCATGTTGAGGAGTGTGCCGTCGTGGCCGCCGATCCCCGCTCGCTGATGATCCTCGTCGCAGGTCCCTACCGATCGGGCACAGGCGACGACCCGCGCAAGCTCGAAGCCAACGTACGGGCGATGAACGAGTGCGCCCTCGCCCTCTTCCGCGCCGGGCACCTGCCCGTCACCGGCGAAGCCCTCGCCCTGCCGCTCCTGGACACCGCGGGGAGCACCGGGCCCGGCGACCCGCTGTTCGACGAGATCTTCCACCCCGTCGCCGAGCGACTGCTCGCCCGCTGCGACGCCGTTCTGCGGATCGGCGGCCCCTCCGAGGGAGCGGACCGGATGATTGCGCGGGCCCGCGCCCAGGGCACGGACGTCTACGCCGACCTCGCCGACGTGCCGGCCGCCCGATGACCGCAGGCCTCGACACCCCCGACCGCCGCGGACGCACCGGCCTCGACCGGCACGGCCACGGCCTGACGGGCAACCCGCGCGTGCGGATCCGCGACGTGGAGGTGCTCTCCTGCGACTGGTACGTCCTGCGCAAGACCACCTTCGACTACGAGCACAGCGACGGGCACATCAGCCGCGAGCAGCGGGAGACCTACGACCGCGGCGACGGGGCGACGATCCTGCTCCACAACGACGACCACCGCACCGTGCTGCTCACCCGTCAGTTCCGCCTCCCCGCCTACGTCAACGGACACCCCGACGGCATGCTTCTGGAAACCGCCGCCGGACTCCTCGACGGGGACAGGCCGCAGGAAGCGATCCGCCGCGAAGCCGCCGAGGAGACCGGCCACGTCATCGGCGCTCCCGAGCACGTCTTCGACGTCTACATGAGCCCCGGTTCTGTCACCGAACGCGTGCACTTCTACGCCGCCGCCCACTACGACCCGGCGGACACTCCCGCAGGTGCGACCGGAGTCGCCGCCGAGGGCGAGGACATCACCACCGTCGAGCTGCCCTTCGCCGACGCACTCGCCATGGTGCGCAAGGGCACGATCGCCGACGCCAAGACCATCATGCTGCTCCAATGGGCGGCTCTCGACGGCCCGTTCCGCCCGGCCGAGCCGCCCGCCGGCCACAACTGAGCCGGTATCAGCGGACGCGGTCGTAGACGAGAGCCAGCGTGCCGTGTTCGCCCGCGGTCTGGCTGACGAGCTCCCACTGCCCGGCCGGCAGACCGTCGTCGAAGAGGCGCGGCCCGCCGCCGAGGAAGACCGGAAAGACGGTGAGCGCGAGGCGGTCGACCTGGTCGGCCGCCAGCAGCGCCTTGATGATGCTCGCGCTGGAGAGCACGAGGATGTCGCCGCCTTCCGTGGCCCTGAGATCCGCAACCACCTCGGCGGTCGGCTTGTCGACGATCGTCGCCCGCTCCCAGGGCGCCTCGCCGAGCGTGGAGGAGAGGACCACCTTGTCGGTGTCGACGAGCCACTGGGCGAAGGCCTCGTCGCGCGGGTCGGCACCCTCCATGCCGATGACGGTGGGCCAGAAGCCCAGGAACCCCTCGGCGTTGACCCGCCCGAGCAGCGCTGTCGTCGCCGACTCGCGGAGGGCGGCCAGGTGGTCGCGGGCGACGTCGGTGACGGCGTACGGCATGACCCAGCTCATGTCGATCGGGTCGTCCGGCGCGGCGTAGTGGCCGTCGAGGGAGAGGCTCATGTTGGTGACGACCCGTCGGCCGGCCGTCAGCTTCTGCTCGGTCATTTCGCGCTCCTGGTGTCGTCGGTGCGGGGGTCGGTTTCGCTGCTGGTGCCTACGCTGTCGTGCGCGTCCGCGGCGAGTGCCGCCGCGAGTTTGTCGAGGCTCTGGCCGAAGCCGATCTCGATGCCCGCGATGAAGTCCGCGGAGTCCACCGTGCTGTCGGTGATCCGCCAGCGGGCGTCGAGGTCCGTGCCGGTCTCGGTGGGCCGCAGGTTCAGTTCGACGTAGGCGGTGAAGGCGATGCTCCCGTCGGGCAGGAGCGGGGAGAGCCGGTAGGCGAGGCGCTCACCGGGGCGTACGTCGTCCACGACTCCCTCCGCGCGTCCGGCGGTCAGGTCCGAGCCGTCGGCGTCCTCGGCATCGCGGTACTCGTTGACGATCCGCCCGCCCGGACGCGCCTCGAAGACGAGCTCGGAGACGCGGAGGTCGTCCGGCGTCCACCATCGGGCGAGCAGGGAAGCCTCGGTCAGGTGGCGCCACACCAGCTCGGGGCGCCCCGCCAGCGACCGCAGGAACGAGAAGGAACGGCCGTCGGCCCACCCCGACTCCTCCGCGGCGAGCCGCTCGGCGCGGAGGCTGAGCCCGTATCGGTCATAGGTCCCGCGCGGACCGTCGGCCTGGTCTGCGCTGTCGGCGAGCCCCTTGAGCGCGGCCGCCAGGTCCCGCAGGGGAGCGGACCGGAGTGCGTAGATGCGGCGCTGGCCGGTGCGCTGCGAGCTGACGATGCCGGCGCGCTCAAGGGTCTGCAGGTGCTTGGTCGTCTGCGGCTGGCGCGCCTCGGCGAGCTGGGCGAGGACACCGACCGAGCGGGGCCGCTCGGCCAGCAGGCTTACGAGCCGCCAGCGGGCGGGGTCGGCCAGTGCGGTGAGGAGTGCGTCCATGGAGATGAGTATTCGCCATAGAGAATATTCGTGTCAAGGAATATCGCAAGGCGTGGGCCTACCCCGCCCGACTCCGGCGGTGCGGCCTAGTCCCGGTCGGCGACCTCGGCGCTGTCGGTGAAGTGCGCCAACACCATCGCGACCAGCGCGTCGACATCGGCATCGGCCATCGGCGCACCGGTCATGCCCATCCGGTGCAGCAGGACCCCGACCACTACGTCGATGAAGAACAGGACCCGGTTCTCCGGCTCGCCGAGCGCGTCCTGGAGTGCCAGCCGGTACGGGTCCTGCAGTCGCGTGGACAGGATCTCGCGCAGGGCCGGATCGCTGACGGCGTCGCTGAACACACCGGCGAACGCGTCGCCCACGCCGGGCTCGCCGATCTTCGCGGCGATCCAGCGGATGGTCGAGGACATGAGCTCGGCTCGACCTGCGCCGTCCAGCGGCGCCGGGCCGAACGCGTCCAGGAGGCAGTCCACGATCAGCGCGCCCTTGGTCGGCCAGCGCCGATAGACCGTCGACTTCGCGACACCGGCCGCGGCGGCGATGCGTTCGACGGTGGCGCGCGCGTAGCCGAGCTCGTGGACCGTGCTCAGCGTGGCGGCGAACACCGCGTCATTGACTCCGGCGCGGGGGCGACCGGGCGGTCTGGCGGATGTGGGCGATGCCATTCCCCCACGATACCTGGTTTCGCTACCTTAGGTTTCGATACCTTAGGTCGCGTAACTCTCTAGGCTGAGGAGAAGGCATGAGTGAGGTCACTGCTGTACAACGACCGCCGGAGCCGGACTGGTTGGCGATGACGGCCGAGGAGCTGGCCGCGTACCGCGACGCGGAGAACCGCGTCCGGGCATCCGACGCGGCGCGAGCGGTCACCGGTCAACCGGATCCCGGTGCCGCGATTCACTGGCAGGACGTGGCGCTGCCCGGCCGTGAACTCCCGGTCCGGGTGTACCGCCCGGCCCCCGGGCGCGACGGCGCAGGCGCCGACCGGACCGAACTGCCCTTGGTGCTCCACGTGCACGGCGGCGGATTCGTGGGCACGGCGGTGCAGTGTGACTGGGTCACCAGCCACATCGCCGCCCGACTGCCCGCGGTCGTCGTCTCGGTCGAGCACCGCCTCCTCGACCCGCGGACCCCGCTGTCGGCGGCCGTCGCCGACGGCTGGGACGTGCTCCAGCACGTGGTGAAGCACGCCGCGCAGTGGGGCATCGACCCGGCGCGGACCGCCGTGTTCGGCGAGAGCTGCGGCGCGTTGATCAGCGCCCTGGCGGCGATCCGGGCCAAAGAGGCCGGTCCGCATCTGCAGGCGCAGGTGCTGGTCAACCCCGCTGTCGATGTGACCGAGACGATGTTCGACCATCCCTCGGTCGCCGAGTACGCACACACCCCGACGCTCACCGAGCCCCAACTGCGCCTGTTCCAGCGGCTCGCCGTTCCGCCGGGAGTCGACGCCCGCGCGCTCTCGCCGCTGTACGCAGACGACTTGAAGGGCCTTGCCCCGGCACTCGTGGTGGTGCCGACCCACGACGCGGTGGCCGACCACGGCCGCCGCTACGCCGAACGACTGCAGGCCGCCGGGACGCCGACGCGGCTCACCGAATACCCCGGAGCGGGGCACGCGTTCCTCAGCATGCCGGGCCTTGTGGAGCAGGCCGAGGCCGCGCGGACGGAGATACTCGAGTTCCTCCGGGCCGCCCTCGCCGCGCGCACCACGCACGACGGGAGGAAGACGCAGTGAAGCGCATCGGCATCATAGGAGTGGGTGAGATCGGCCGGGCCATCGTGCTGGGGCTGTGCGACGGGGGTGGCGTCTCGCCGTCGTACGAGGTGTTCCTCTCTCCCCGGGGAGCCCGCACGGCCGCGGAACTCTCCGCGCGCTTCGACGGCGTACGCGTGTGCGCCGACAATCAGGAGGTGGTGGACCGCTCCGAGGTGGTCATCATCGCCGTACCGGGACCCCGTCGGCACGAAGCGCTCGCCGGTCTTGCGGTGGACGGTGCCAAGACGGTGGTCAATGTGATGGCCGGTGTCAGCAATGACGAGATGCGCCGGATACTCGCCACCGACGCCGCGTTGGTGCGGGCCATCCCGCTGCCCACCGCACGCGAACGCCGCTCCGTCACGGTGACGTTTCCGTCCCACCCGGTGGTGGACGCGCTCTTCGAGCAGTTGGGCGGGGTGCAGCCGGTCGCGGACGAGGCGGCCTTCGACGTCTACTCCGCGCTGACGGGGACGCTGACCACCCACTACTGGTACCTGGCCACGCTCACGTCGTGGGCTGTCGACCAGGGGATAGCGGCCGGTGACGCGGAGCGCTACGTCCGCAGCCTCTTCCAGGGCGTCGGCCGTTCCCTGGGCGACGAGACGCGCTCCCTGAGCCGGCTCGCGGCCGAGCATGAATCGCCGCAGGGGAACAACGAACGCATCCGTACCACTTGGTTCGATCCGGCCAACGCCGAAGCTCTCGGCAAGGCCCTCGACGGCCTGCTCGCCGATCTGAAGCAGCCCCGGGCCGAGGAGCGTCCCTTGGCTTGATGCGGCGCGCCCTGCCCTGGCCGTCTCGCGCCCAACTCAGCCGGCGCGCCCGGCGATGAGCAGGCCCAGGCCGTCCAGGATGCGTTGCAGGCCGAACTCCAGTGCCTCGTCCTGCCCGCCGTGCTTGGCCGTCGAGGCCAGCGCGGCGGCGAGGGCGGGGTAGCGCTCGCCGTGCGCGCGCATCAACTCGCCCAGCGTGGCGCTGAGTTGTGCCTCGGGGGCGCCCGCCGGACCGGCCGCGCGGGCCTGCTGGGTGATCTCGCGTACGTGGCCCGACAGCAGGACGACCGCGTCCATCCGCTCGGCGCCCGTAAGGCCGGTGCCGTCCGAGGCGGCGAGGGCCTGCTCCATCCAGGCCAGTTCCCTGGGGCCCATGATCCGCGGGCCGACGGTCGCGTCGAGCAGCCATGGGTGCCGGTGGAACACGGTGGCCAACTGCCGGGCCCAGTCGCCCAGTTGCTCCCGCCAGTCGCGGCGATGTCCGTCCGGCAGGGGGGCCTCGCCGATGGTGGCCTCCACCATCAGCGCGACCAGCTCGGCCTTTCCCGGCACGTACCGGTACAGCGCCATCTTGGTTACGTCGAGCAGGTCGGCGATCCGCTGCATGGACACGGCGGCCAGCCCCTCCGTGTCGGCGATCTCGCTGCCGGTCCGCGCGATGCGGTCCAGGCTCAGCGCCGGCTTGGGGCCCCGCCTGGGTTTCGGCGGCGGGTCCCAGAGCAGTCGCGCCATCTGGCTCCGCTCGTCGCTCATCTCGCCGCTCCCATCTGCGGTCTTGCAGGTCCTCAAAACTGTGTCTACGGTACACATCAATAATCAGTATCCAGCGGACACAGTTTTGCGGGGAGTGCTGTCCATGACCAAGAACGTCCTCATCTCCGGTGCCGGCATCGCGGGCCCGGCGCTCGCCTGCTGGCTCGGTCACCACGGGTTCAGCCCCACAGTGGTCGAGCTTGCCCCGGGCCTGCGCGCCGGCGGCCAGGCCGTCGATTTCCGCGGCGAGACGCATCTGACCGTGCTGGAGCGCATGGGCGTACTCGACAAGCTGCGCCGGATCCAGACCGGCGGCAGCCCGATGCGCTTCGTCGACGAGCAAGGGCGACAACTGCTGCACCTTCCGGCCGAGTTCGCCGGTGGCGAGGTGGAAGTGCTCCGCGGAGATCTGTCCCAGGTGCTCTACGAACAGAGCCTCCCGCACACCGAGTACGTCTTCGGCGACTCGATCACCGGCCTCGCCGAGACCGCCGCAGGGGTGCGGGTCACCTTCCGGCACGGCGCGCCTCGGGAGTTCGACCTCGTGATCGGCGCGGACGGGCTGCACTCCAACGTCCGCCGCATCGCTTTCGGCCCCGAGGAGAACTTCGTACGCCATCTCGGCTACTACGCCGCCACCTGGCAGCTGCCCGACTACCTGGGCCTCGGGCGAGGTTCGGTCGGCCACAACGCGCCGGGCCGGTTCGCCGCTGTCGGCGGCGGCCACCAGGACGCGTCGCAGGCCGGTGCCTTCTTTGTCTTCGCCTCGCCCCAACTGGCGTACCGCTGCGACCCGGAGCAGCAGAAGGCCCTGATCGCCGATGCGTTCGCCGGGCTCGGCTGGGAGGTTCCGCGGCTCCTCGACTCCCTGCGGCAGGCCCCGGAGCTGTACTTCGACTCGATCAGCCGGGCGGACGTGGACACCTGGTCCAAGGGGCGGATCGGCCTCGTCGGGGACGCCGCCTGCGGCGCGACCATCGGCGGCATGGGCACGGGAACCGGCGTGGTCGGTGCCTACGTACCTG
>NZ_JBHYIG010000124.1:0-26862 GCF_042740015.1 Streptomyces sp. NPDC059037 | reverse complement strand
GGTTCGGTGGGGGTGTGGTGCGGGGTGATCGGGCGGGTGGGTGGGAAAGGGGGGAGGCCGAGCTGTGGGGTCAGAGTTCGCGGTGGGTGAGGGAGAGGGTCCGCCGAGCCTCCTCCACCACCGCCGCGTCGATGAACGTGCCGTCCGGGAGGGCCAGTGCTCCCGATTCCGTTGCCGCCGCCTTGAGGATCTGTTCGGCGCGGTCCACCTCCTCCGGGGTGGGGAGGTACGCCCGCTCGATCGCCGGAAGCTGCCGGGGGTGGATCGCGGCGCGGCCCAGGAAGCCCAGGGCGCGGCCGTGGGCGCAGGACGCGGCGAGCCCCGGCAGGTCGAGGATGTCCGGGTACACCGACTGCGCCGGCGGTGCGAGCCCCGCCGCCCGCGCGGCCACCACCACGCGGGCCCGCGCCCAGTCGAGGCCCGCGTCGTCCCGTACTCCCAGATCCGCGCGGAGATCCGCCTCGCCGATGGACAGGCCGTGCAGGGCCGGGTGCGCGGTGGCGATGGCGTACGCGTGCTCCAGACCGACGGCCGATTCGAGCAGGGCGTGCAGGGCCGGGGCGCCGCCGTCCGCGGGGGCCGCCTGCTCGGCGACGCGGACGACATCGGCGGCGCACGTCACCTTCGGCAGGCGAAGCCCGGAGACGCCGGGAAGGTGCGCGATCGCCCGGAGATCGGCCCCGGCGAGCGGGCCGTCCAGGGCGTTCACACGGACGTGCACCGGGACGGGCGGAGGCTCAGAGAGAAGGTCGGCCGTCGCCGATCGCGCGTACTCCTTGCGGTCGGGGCCGACCGCGTCCTCCAGGTCGACGATGACGACGTCCGCGCCCGCGAGCAGCGCGTTCGCCACCACGGACGGACGGTCGCCGGGAGCGTACAGCCAGGTCAGCGGCATGTCTCTCACAGGGCGCCCGCCTTGCGCAGCTCGGTGATCTCCCCTTCGGACAGGCCGAGTTCCGTCAGGACCGCATCCGTGTCCGCGCCGTGCGGGCGGCCCGCCCAGCCGATGCCGCCCGGTGTCTCGGAGAGCCGGAAGAGGACGTTCTGCATGCGCAGGGGCCCCAGCTCCGGGTCGGGGACGGTGGTGACGGTGTTCAGGGCCTCGTACTGCGGGTCCGTCATGACGTCGCGTACGTCCTGGATCGGGGCGACCGCGGCCTCCGCCTTCTCGAACGCCTCGATCACCTCCGCACGGGTGTGGCGGGCGATCCAGCCGCCGACCGCCTCGTCGAGCACGTCCGCGTGGCCTGCCCGGTCCGCGCCGCTCGCGAACCAGGGCTCGGCGATCAGGTCGGGGCGGCCCACAAGCCGCAGCACGCGTTCCGCGATCGACTGCGCGGAGGTGGAGACGGCGACCCAACTCCCGTCCGCCGTGCGGTAGGTGTTGCGGGGCGCGTTGTTCGTCGAGCGGTTGCCCGTGCGGGGCTGTACATGGCCCAACTGGTCGTACCAGAGCGGCTGCGGGCCGAGGACCGTGAGGATCGGCTCGATGATCGCCATGTCCACCACCTGGCCACGGCCCGTGCGGTCGCGTGCCGCGAGCGCCGTCATCACCGCGTACGCCGTCGCGAGACCCGCGATCGAATCGGCGAGGCCGAAGGGCGGAAGGGTCGGCGACCCGTCCGGTTCTCCGGTGACCGCGGCGAAACCGCTCATCGCCTCGGCGAGCGTGCCGAAGCCGGGGCGGCGGGCGTACGGGCCGAACTGGCCGAAGCCCGTGACGCGGGTCAGGACCAGGCGGGGATTGGCCTCGCTCAGCTCCTCCCAGCCCAGGTCCCACTTCTCCAGGGTGCCGGGACGGAAGTTCTCGATGATCACGTCGGCGGTCGCGGCGAGTCGCAGGAGCGTGGTGCGGCCGCCGGGCGTCGAGAGGTCGAGGGTCATGGTGCGCTTGTTGCGGCCCAGCAGTTTCCACCACAGGCCGACGCCGTCCTTCGACGGGCCGTGGCCGCGGGACGGGTCGGGGCGCGTGGGGTGCTCGACCTTGACGACCTCCGCGCCGAAGTCGCCGAGCATCGTCGCGGCGAGCGGTCCTGCGAAGAGGGTCGCGACATCGAGTACGCGCAGGCCGGTGAGGGGTGCCTGTGCTGTCATGATGCTGCGCCGTTCGCCTCGTTGTCGATCTCCGAGCGGTACGGCATGGACGCCGAGGCCCCGGGCCGCTGGACGGAGAGCGCCGCCGCCGTCGACGCCCACGCGAGTGCCTCCGGCACCGAGCGGCCCTCGGCGAGCGCCACCGCGAGGGTGCCGACGAAGGTGTCGCCCGCGCCGGTCGTGTCCACGGCGGTGACGTGCGGTGCCTCCACGAGGACCGGTTCGGCGTCGCGGGCCGCGTACAGGCTGCCGCGCGCGCCCAGGGTGACGACGACCTCGGGGACCTGGTCGAGCAGCGCCTTGGCCGCCGCGTGCGGGTCGGTGATGCCGGTGAGGGTGGCCGCCTCGTGTTCGTTGGGCACCAACAGGTCGGTGGCGGCGAGGAGTTCGGGCGGCAGCTGCTGTGCGGGAGCCGGGGTCAGGACGGTGCGTACGCCGTGTCTGCGGGCGGCCTGAGCCGCGGCGAGCACCCCTTCCACGGGGATCTCCAGCTGGAGGAGCAGGGTGTCGGCCGATGCGATCAGGCCCTCGTCGCCGGGGGCCAGTGCGGTGAGCGTGCCGTTGGCGCCGGGGATGACGACGATCGCGTTGCCGCCCTCGTCGTCGACCACGATGTGGGCCGTGCCGGTGGCCGCGGTGTCGACGGTGCGCAGCAGGTCGGTGTCGACGCCGGAGTGCTCCAGTGTGCTGCGGAGCTGGGTGCCGAAGGCGTCGGCGCCGACCGCGCCGATCATCGATACGTTGTCGGCGCCGGCGCGGGCCGCGGCGACGGCCTGGTTGGCGCCCTTGCCGCCGGGGAGCGTGCGGAACTCCCGCCCGGTGACGGTCTCGCCGCGTTGCGGCGCCTTGGCCACGTACGCGATGAGGTCCATGTTCGTGCTGCCGAGCACGGCGATGTGGGTCATGGGAGGTCTGTCTCCTGGATCTCATGGGCGAGTTCGGTGGTGAGGTCCGCGAGGGTGTCGAAGCCGATGCCGTCGAAGCCGGTGACGGAGGTGGCGAGACGGTTCTCTAGCGGGGAGGTCCAGCGGTCGGGGAGCTTGTCCGGGTGGCCGGCGAGCAGGCCCGCGATCGAGCCCGCGGTGGCGCCGTTCGAGTCGGTGTCCCAGCCGCCGGAGACGGCGCGGGTGATGGAGCCGGTGAAGTCGCCTTCGGCGTGGGTGAGAGCCGCGGCCAGCAGGGCGGCGTTGGGGACGACGTGGACCCAGTGGTAGTGGCCGTAGGTGGCGTGGAGCTCGTCCACGACGTGGTCGAAGTCTCGCTGTTCTCGGGCCAGTTGGATGCCGTGGCGGACGGCTCGGGCGAGACGGGAGTCCTCGGGTACGACGGTGAGGCCGGTGCGCAGACAGTGGTGGACGTCGTCGGTGCCTGCCGCCGCCTCGGCGATGGTGGCCGCCGCGAACATCGCGCCGTACACGCCGTTGGCGGTGTGGGTGAGGGCCGCGTCGCGGTGGGCCTGTTCGGCGGCTTTCGCGGGGGCGCCGGGGTTGGTCCAGCCGTGGACGTCGGCGCGGATCAGGGCGCCGATCCATTCGCGGAAGGGGTTGTGGTGGGTGGCGGTGTGCGGGGGTTCGATGCCGTTGAGGAGGTTGCGGTAGGCGATGCGTTCGGCGGTGAAGGTGCGGGCCGCGGGGAGTTCGTCCAGCCAGAGCCTGGCCACGTCCGTGGTGGTGAAGGTTTTGCCGTGGCGTTGGAGGAGGCGGAGGTTGAGGAGGGGGTAGTTGAGGTCGTCGTCCTCGGGCATGCCGGTGATGTTCTCGGCGAGGGAGGTCTTTGCGGAGCGCTTGTTCCAGGGGTAGTCCTTTTTGAGGTCCTGGGGGAGGCATGCTGCCGTGAACCAGGTGTTCAGGGGCCAGTTGCCTGTTGCTTTGGCGAGGCTTCGGATGCCGGCGAGGGGGAGTTTCTCCACTGGTTTGCCGAGGAGGCAGCCTGCGGCTCTGCCGAGCCACGCGGCGTGTAGGCGGTTTCTGGTTACACCCTTGGGCTGCTTGGTCGGTGCTCGGTGGGTGGGGTTGTGCCCACCCGTTCCGCCGTGCGGAACGCCTGCCCACAACAGCGGGGCGGTGAGTTCTGATAGTTCGGTCAGTAGGTGCTCGGCCAGGGTGCGTAGGTGAGCCGGGGCCGGTGGTGATGAGGCGCCCGCGCGGGGTGGGGCCAGCGTGCCCCCTGCTGCCAGCCAGCGGGTCTGGATCGTGGTGGTGTCTCGGCCCTCCTCTTGCGCCTGGCGGAGTTCATGGCCCAGTAGGTCCTCCGGCTGGACCCAGGTGAGGCGGATCATGTTGTTGCCGTCAGGGCCGTGTACGCCGACTCGTGGGCGCGGCGGCGGTGTACGTCCCGCGTGAAGATCTCCCGGGTGACCTCCGTCAGGGTGGTCGCGGGGGCCTGTAGGTCCAGGCGGCTGGCCTCCGCCACCGTCTTGGCCCACTCGGGCGGGGCGCCGGAGCCCAGTGCGCCCGCGATCGCGCCGCTCATCGTCGCGATGGAGTCGCAGTCCCGGCCGTAGTTGACCGAGCCGAGGACGGTGTGGCGGTAGTCGCCGTCGCCGATCAGGAGCATGGCGAGGGCGATGGGGAGTTCCTCGATGGAGTGGAGGCGCGATGGACGGCGGGCGCCGAGGGACGGGTTGCGGTAGTCGGGGCCGACCGTGTCGAAGGGGGTGACCGCGGTGCGGAGGGGGGCCAGCGCGGTCTCGAACTCCCGGTGATGGGAGGCCACTTCGGCCGCTTCCTCGATCGCGGACCGCGTTCCGTCTTTCGCGAGGGAGAGGGCGGTGTCGATCACCGAGGTCGGTGTGGCGCCCGGTACGCACGCCGCCGCCACCGCCGCCGCGAAGACTCCGGCGGCCTCCCGTCCGTACGACGACTGGTGCGCGCCCGCGATGTCGAGCGCCTCGGCGTACGCGCCCGCCGGGTTCGCCGCGTTGACGAGGCCGACCGGTGCCATGTACATCGCGGCGCCGCAGTTCACGATGTTCCCGGTGCCCGCCTCGCGCGGGTCGACGTGGCCGTAGTGGATGCGGGCGACGAGCCACTTCTCGGCGAGGAAGATCCGCTGGAGGGGGAGGGCATCGGCCTCGAGTTCCGGGATCCAGCGGGGGTTCGTCATCAGGTCGGGGACCAGGTGGTCGGCGACGGCGTAGGCGTCCAAGTGGTCGCGGACCGCGGCGTACACGCGGATCAGCGCGTGGGTCATCAAGGTGTCGTCGGTGATGTGTCCGTCGCCCTTGTGGTACGGCGCGATGGGGCGCGCGGTGCGCCAGCGCTCGGCGTTCCAGGGGCCGACGACGCCGTGTACGCGGCCTCCGTGCCGTTCGAGGATCTGCTCGGGGGAGTAGCCCTCGACGGGGCCGCCCAGGGCGTCGCCGACCGCGGCGCCGACGAGGCAGGCGGTGACGCGTTCAGGGAGCGATACCGCTGGTGGTTCCATTGCTTGCGTCATGTCGGGATTGTCCTCCTGGGGTGGTCGGTTCCGTGGCTGCCAGGTGCCCGGCGAGTTCCACCAGATCGGTGCCGGCGAGGCGGGGGAGCGCGCAGCCGGAGAGGGTGCGGCAGGCGTCGCGCCAGGCTTCGGGGATGGCGGTCGCCGTGCCGAGCGCGCCGGTCAGCGCGCCGGCGAGGGCGGGTGCGGAGTCCGCGACGCGCGAGAGGCACGCGGCGGCGGGCACCGCGTCGCGGATCCGGCCGCGGGCGGCGGTGGTCAGGGCGAGGGCGACCGGGACGGTCTCGGCGGCGGCGATGCCGTAGCTGTAGACGTGGTCGACGATCTGGTGCTCCAGGAGGGGGACGATGCCGAACGCGCCGTCCTCCTCTGCCTGGGTGCGGGCGAGTTTGACGGCGTGCCAGGCGTTGCGGCCGATCTCGGTGTGCTCGGGGAGCAGGGCGAGGGCGGCGTCCACGGCGGCGTCGACGTCCGCTCCGCTGAGTGCCGCGGCGATCGCCGCGGCCATGGCGCGGGCGCCGTGCACGCCGTCGCCGTCCTGGGTGTAGCGGGCGTCGAACTCCGCGAGGGCGGCGGCCTGTTCGGGGTCGCCCGGGTGGACCAGGGCGAGGACGCAGGCGCGTACGCAGGCGGCGTCGTCGAAGAAGTGGGGGTTGTCGTGGCCGGTGGCGGGTGGGCGCAGGCCGGTGGCGAGATTGCCGAGGCCCGCGCGTACGGAGATGCGGGCGCGGAGGGGGAGTACGGCGGACTCGACCTCGGGGGCGCGGGCCGCTGCGGCGGCGATTTCGCCGGCGAGGGCGCTCCAGGCGAGGTCCAGGGCCGCGCGGACCCGGCGGTCCAGGGGCAGTTGGGGGTCGAGTGTCCCGTCCGCCGCGCGGAGCAGTGATTCGGCGGTGAAGGCGGCCCATTCGGCGTCGTCGGAGGGGCCGAGGCGGAGGGGTTCCGGGGGCTGGTTGAGGGCGATGGGGACGGGGAGGGTGGTGGTTGCGTTCTGCTCGGCGAAGGTGTCGAGTTCGCGGGTGAGCCGGCGGGTCCACTCGGGCATGCGGCTTGCCCGGTGGCGGGCGGCGGGCCAACCGGCGGCGTCGCCCGCCGCGAGGCCTAGGAGGAGCCCCTCGGTGCGACTCGCGGGCCCTTGGCCTTGGTGGACGTCTTGCTCATCGGCACCCGGCATCGTGGGCTGTGCCCACCCGTTCCGCCCTGCGGAACGCCTGCCCACAGCGGGAACGGCGGAGGTGGTCTTGCTGCCCACAGCCGAGGCGACGGGGGCGGAACCGCTGCCCACGGCAAGGGAGTCGACTGCCGGGTGAACGGGTGGGTGGGTGGGAGAGATCCGCCGCGGAGCGGCGGGCTTGTCCGCGGTCACCACGCCTCCCCTGAAGGCGTGAGCAGCTCAGCCACGTCCAGTACGTGATACCCCCGCATGGAAGGCAGACAGCTCCCCCGCACGGGGCCGACCCCCGCCCGCCACGGCAGGGGAATCGCCGAAACCCCGCAGGACGCCCCGGCCAGCGCCCCAGCAACCGCCGCAGTCGTATCCGCGTCCCGCCCCATGTTCACCGCGGTCAGCACCGCCCCCCGGAAGCGGCCCGCCGCCGAGGCGTACGCGCCGAAGGCGAGGCCCACCGCCTCCGGAGCGAGGTCGGTCCAGGGGTAGCCCCCGATCACCACCGCGGAGCGCACCGCCCGCTCCCCCCGGTGCGCCACCGCCACCGCCCGCCGCAGCGAGCGCGACGTCCAGCAGTCCTCCGGGATGACGGACAGCGCGGCGGCCACCACGGAGTCCACCGGCGCGCCGCCCATCGCCGCCGCGACCCCCGCCGCGACGGCCTGCCCGCCGTAGATGCCCTCGCCGTCATGGCTGACCGAGCCGTCGATCGCGACGAGGCGGGCCGCTTCGGCCGGCCGGCCCGCGGCGAAGACCCCGAAGGGCGCGGCCCGCATCGCCAGGCCGTCGCTCCAGGCGTGCCGGTGCTGGGCGGAGATCGGGGCGGCGAGACCGCGCCGCAGGTTCTCCAGCGTGCCGCGCTCGCTGAAGCCCGCGCCGCGGAACGGGCCCTCGTCCAGGTCCGCGATCCACTCGTGCCAGGCGGCCTCGACGTGCCCGACGGTCAGCGCCGAGCCGTGCCGGGCGAGCAGAAGCCCGGAGAAGATCGCGTACTCGGTGTCGTCCGTGCCCGCAGGCTGTTCGGCGACGTAACCGGTGATGCGGCCCCAGCGGGCCCGGATCTCGGACGGTTTCATGTTCTCCGCGGGTGCGCCGAGCGCGTCGCCGACCGCCAGGCCGAGCAGCGCGCCGCGCGCCCGTTCACGGAGGTCGCCGGCGTCGCCGGGCGTCGGGACCGAGGGAACGCATGCGATGGATGCCATGCCGAGCCTCCCTGTAGCGCAGGTGGAGCGAGTACCGCTGGATGCGGTGCTTGGTTCATCCCTGCCACATGGGGTGCTCACACGAGCATCCCAGAGCTCAGATCACTCCTTCGCTCGCCTCTCCGAGGCCGTCGCCGCCCCCTCCGCCGACCCGCGTTTTCGCAGGTAAGTACGGCCTTCCTTGCTGGCGGGAGGGATTTTTCCCGCGTACTTTAGATCTCGTCCAACTATTGAGGGGGTCCACACCATGGCGATCATCGAGACCGAAGCGACGCTGCACGAGGCGCACCGCGACAACCACACCCATCGTGATGTGAACGGTGGCTGGCTGCGCCCGGCCGTGTTCGGCGCGATGGACGGCCTGGTGTCCAACCTGGCGCTGATGACCGGTGTCGCGGGCGGCTCGGTCGCACAGCAGACGATCGTCATCACCGGCCTCGCGGGGCTCGCCGCGGGTGCCTTCTCCATGGCCGCGGGCGAGTACACCTCCGTCGCCTCGCAGCGCGAGCTCGTGCAGGCCGAACTGGACGTGGAGCGCAGGGAGTTGCGCAAGCACCCGGCGGACGAGGAGAGAGAGCTCGCCGAGCTGTACGCGTCGCGCGGCGTCGAGCCGGGCCTGGCCCGCGAGGTCGCCCGGCAGCTGTCCAGGGATCCCGAGCAGGCCCTGGAGATCCACGCCCGCGAGGAGCTCGGCATCGACCCGGGCGATCTGCCCTCGCCGACCGTCGCCGCGGTCTCCTCCTTCGGCGCCTTCGCGCTCGGCGCGCTGCTCCCCGTACTGCCGTATCTGCTCGGCGCGACCTCGCTCCTGCCTGCCGTGCTGCTCGCGCTCGTCGGGCTCTTCGCCTGCGGTGCCGTCGTTGCGAAGGTGACCGCGCGCTCCTGGTGGTTCAGCGGTCTGCGGCAGCTCGCGCTCGGCGGGGCGGCGGCGGGTGTGACGTACGCCCTGGGCAGCTTGTTCGGTACCGCCGTAGGATGAGTCGATGCAGTCCTATGCGGGGTCCTGCATAAGTAGCCGTTACTCGGCGGTTTCGATTCCTTAACCACCGGGCATGAGCCGTAAGTGCTGCGGGCAATGAGGCCTGTGTCGCTCTGGGCCTACGGTCATGGATCTGTCCGCATAGGCCCCTTCCCTGCCGCTCCCCACCTTTCCGAGCGGTGTCCACATGCTGGAATGGGCTATCCGCTTTTCGAGAAGCGTTCCATCATGTAACCTGCACGAAATTTTGCCTGGGCCAACGTCGTCCCTCGCTCTGCATATGCCACGACGACGACGGGAGAGCCCATGCGTACGCACGCCTGGTCGCCCATGGACGGTCGCCCCGCCCCTCAGGGCATGTACGACCCCCGTAACGAACGCGATGCCTGTGGTGTCGGGTTCGTGGCCACCCTCACCGGTGTAGCCAGCCATGAGCTGGTCGAACAGGCGCTGACCGTACTGCGCAATCTCGAACACCGTGGCGCCACCGGCTCCGAGCCGGACTCCGGTGACGGCGCGGGCATCCTGCTGCAGGTGCCGGACGCCTTCCTGCGCGAGGCCGCCGACTTCGCGCTCCCCGAGGCCGGTGCGTACGCCGTCGGTATCGCCTTCCTGCCCGTCTCCGAAGCGGACGAGGCCGTCTCACAGATCGAGACGATTGCCTCCGATGAGGGCCTGACCGTCCTCGGCTGGCGCGATGTCCCCGTCGCCCCCGAGCTGCTCGGTGCCACCGCCCGCTCGACGATGCCGGTCTTCCGGCAGATCTTCGTGGCCGACGGCGAGAGCACCGGCCTTGAGCTCGACCGCAAGGCGTTCGTGCTGCGCAAGCGCGCCGAGCGGGAGGCCGGGACGTACTTCCCCTCGCTCTCCGCCCGCACGATCGTCTACAAGGGCATGCTGACCACCGGCCAGCTGGAGCCCTTCTTCCCGGACCTGTCCGACCGCCGTTTCGCCTCGGCCGTCGCGCTCGTCCACTCCCGCTTCTCGACGAACACGTTCCCGAGCTGGCCGCTCGCCCACCCGTACCGCTTCGTCGCGCACAACGGCGAGATCAACACGGTCAAGGGCAACCGGAACTGGATGCGGGCCCGCGAGTCGCAGCTCGCATCGGACCTCTTCGGCGCCGAGAAGCTCGATCGCGTCTTCCCGATCTGTACGCCGGACGCCTCCGACTCCGCGTCCTTCGACGAGGTGCTCGAACTGATCCACCTCGGCGGGCGTTCGCTGCCGCACTCCGTCCTGATGATGATCCCCGAGGCGTGGGAGAACCACGGCTCGATGGACCCGGCACGGCGCGCCTTCTACCAGTACCACTCCACGATGATGGAGCCCTGGGACGGCCCGGCCTGTGTCACCTTCACCGACGGCACCCAGGTCGGCGCCGTGCTCGACCGCAACGGTCTGCGCCCCGGCCGCTACTGGGTCACCGACGACGGCCTCGTCGTCCTCGGCTCCGAGGTCGGCGTCCTGGACATCGACCCCGCGAAGGTCGTCCGCAAGGGCCGTCTGCAGCCCGGCAAGATGTTCCTCGTCGACACCGCCGAGCACCGCATCGTCGAGGACGACGAGATCAAGGCCGCCCTCGCCGCCGAGGCCCCGTACCAGGAGTGGCTGGAGGCCGGCGAGATCGAGCTCTCCGACCTGCCCGAGCGCGAGCACATCGTGCACACGCACGCCTCCGTCACGCGCCGCCAGCAGACCTTCGGCTACACCGAGGAAGAGCTGCGCATCATCCTCGCGCCGATGGCCAAGACCGGCGGCGAGCCGCTCGGCTCCATGGGCACGGACACCCCGATCGCGGCACTCTCCGAGCGCCCGCGGCTGATCTTCGA
The DNA here is from genome assembly GCF_042740015.1 of Streptomyces sp. NPDC059037. Taxonomy (NCBI): domain Bacteria; kingdom Bacillati; phylum Actinomycetota; class Actinomycetes; order Kitasatosporales; family Streptomycetaceae; genus Streptomyces; species Streptomyces sp. NPDC059037. Next base: position 16,149 of record NZ_JBHYIG010000124.1, on the reverse strand, counting down.
CTACTTCACGCAGCTGTTCGCGCAGGTCACGAACCCGCCGCTGGACGCCATCCGTGAAGAGCTCGTCACCTCGCTGCACTCCTCGCTGGGCCCGCAGGGCAACATCCTGGAGCCGACCGCCGCGACCTGCCGCAGCGTCACGCTGCCCTTCCCGGTGATCGACAACGACGAGCTCGCCAAGCTCATCCACATCAACGCCGACGGCGACATGCCCGGCATGAAGGCCGCGACGCTCTCCGGTCTCTACCGCGTCAGTGGCGGCGGCGACGCCCTCGCCGCCCGCATCGACGAGATCTGCTCGGAGGCCGACGCCGCCATCGAGGCGGGCGCCCGCCTGATCGTGCTCTCCGACCGGCACTCCGACGCCGAGCACGCGCCGATCCCCTCGCTCCTGCTCACCGCGGCCGTCCACCACCACCTCATCCGCACGAAGCAGCGCACCCAGGTAGGTCTGCTCGTCGAGGCGGGCGACGTCCGCGAGGTCCACCACGTGGCCCTCCTCATCGGCTACGGCGCCGCGGCGGTCAACCCGTACCTGGCGATGGAGTCCGTCGAGGACCTCGTCCGGGCCGGCACGTTCCTGCCCGGCATCGAGGCCGAGCAGGCCATCCGCAACCTGATCTACGCGCTCGGCAAGGGCGTCCTGAAGGTCATGTCCAAGATGGGCATCTCCACCGTCGCCTCCTACCGCGGCGCCCAGGTCTTCGAGGCCGTCGGTCTCGAAGCGGCCTTCGTGGAGCGGTACTTCAGCGGTACGACGACGAAGATCGGCGGCGCCGGTCTCGACGTCGTCGCCAAGGAGGTCGCCGCCCGGCACGCCAAGGCGTACCCGGCGTCCGGCGTCCCCTCGGCGCACCGCGCGCTCGACATAGGCGGTGAGTACCAGTGGCGCCGCGAGGGCGAGCCGCACCTCTTCGACCCGGAGACGGTCTTCCGCCTGCAGCACTCCACGCGCAACCGCCGCTACGACATCTTCAAGAAGTACACGGACCGCGTGAACGAGCAGTCCGAGCGCCTGATGACGCTGCGCGGCCTGTTCAACCTGAAGTCGGACCGCCCCTCGATCTCCGTCGACGAGGTCGAGCCGGCCTCCGAGATCGTCAAGCGGTTCTCGACCGGCGCCATGTCGTACGGCTCGATCTCCCGCGAGGCGCACGAGACCCTCGCCATCGCCATGAACCAGCTGGGCGGCAAGTCCAACACCGGTGAGGGCGGCGAGGACCCGGACCGTCTGTACGACCCCGCGCGGCGCTCCTCGATCAAGCAGGTCGCCTCCGGCCGCTTCGGTGTGACGAGCGAGTACCTCGTCAACGCCGACGACATCCAGATCAAGATGGCCCAGGGCGCCAAGCCCGGCGAGGGCGGCCAGCTGCCAGGACACAAGGTCTACCCGTGGGTCGCCAAGACGCGTCACTCGACGCCCGGCGTGGGCCTCATCTCCCCGCCGCCGCACCACGACATCTACTCCATCGAGGACCTGGCCCAGCTGATCCACGACCTGAAGAACGCGAACCCGCAGGCGCGGATTCACGTGAAGCTGGTCTCCGAGGTCGGCGTCGGGACCGTGGCCGCGGGTGTGTCGAAGGCCCACGCGGACGTCGTCCTGATCTCCGGCCACGACGGCGGCACGGGCGCATCCCCGCTGACCTCTTTGAAGCACGCGGGCGGCCCCTGGGAGCTCGGCCTCGCCGAGACCCAGCAGACCCTGCTCCTCAACGGCCTGCGCGACCGCATCGTCGTACAGACCGACGGCCAGCTGAAGACCGGCCGTGACGTCGTCATCGCCGCGCTGCTCGGCGCCGAGGAGTTCGGTTTCGCGACCGCGCCGCTCGTCGTCTCCGGCTGTGTCATGATGCGCGTCTGCCACCTGGACACCTGCCCGGTCGGCATCGCCACGCAGAACCCGGCGCTGCGCGAGCGGTTCTCCGGCAAGGCCGAGTACATCGTCAACTTCTTCGAGTTCATCGCCGAAGAGGTCCGCGAGATCCTCGCCGAGCTCGGCTTCCGCACCATCGAGGAAGCCGTCGGCCACGCCGAACTCCTCGACACCGAGCGGGCCGTGGACCACTGGAAGGCGCAGGGCCTCGACCTGGAGCCGCTCTTCCACGTGCCCGCGCTGCCCGACGGCGCGGTCCGCCACCAGATCACGGCCCAGGACCACGCGCTGGAGAAGGCACTCGACAACGAGCTCATCAAGCTCGCCGCCGACGCGCTTTCCGCATCGAGCGCGACGGACGCACAGCCGGTCCGCGCTCAGGTCGCGATCCGCAACATCAACCGCACGGTCGGCACCATGCTCGGCCACGAGGTGACGAAGAAGTTCGGTGGCGCGGGCCTGCCCGACGACACCATCGACATCACCTTCACCGGCTCGGCGGGCCAGTCGTTCGGCGCGTTCGTGCCGCGCGGTGTGACCCTGCGCCTGGAGGGCGACGCCAACGACTACGTCGGCAAGGGCCTGTCCGGCGGCCGCATCGTGGTCCGCCCGGACCGCGGCGCCGACCACCTCGCCGAGTACTCGACGATCGCCGGCAACACCATCGCGTACGGCGCGACGGGCGGCGAGCTGTTCCTGCGCGGCCGCACCGGCGAGCGCTTCTGCGTCCGCAACTCCGGTGCGACGGTCGTGTCCGAGGGCGTGGGCGACCACGGCTGCGAGTACATGACCGGTGGCCACGCGGTGGTCCTCGGCGAGACGGGCCGCAACTTCGCGGCCGGCATGTCGGGTGGCGTCGCGTACGTCATCGACCTCGACCGGGACAACGTCAACTCCGGGAACGTGGGCGCCGTAGAGGCCCTGGACGACTCCGACAAGCAGTGGCTGCACGACGTCGTGCGCCGCCACGCGGAGGAGACGGGATCGACGGTCGCCGAGAAGCTGCTCGCCGAGTGGTCCGTCTCGGTGGAGCGCTTCAGCAAGATCATCCCCAGCACGTACAAGGCAGTGCTCGCCGCCAAGGACGCCGCCGAGCGAGCCGGTCTTTCCGAGACCGAGATCACCGAGAAGATGATGGAGGCGGCGACCAATGGCTGATCCCAAGGGCTTTCTGAACCATGGCCGCGAGGTCGCGCAGACCCGCCCGGTCGGCGAGCGCGTCCAGGACTGGAACGAGGTCTACGTTCCGGGCTCCCTCCTCCCGATCATCTCCAAGCAGGCGTCGCGCTGCATGGACTGCGGCATCCCGTTCTGCCACAACGGCTGTCCGCTGGGGAACCTGATCCCGGAGTGGAACGACTACGCGTACCGCGAGGACTGGCAGGCCGCGCAGGAGCGACTGCACGCCACGAACAACTTCCCGGAGTTCACGGGCCGTCTGTGCCCTGCGCCCTGTGAGTCGGCGTGTGTCCTCGGCATCAACCAGCCCGCCGTCACCATCAAGAACGTCGAAGTCTCGATCATCGACAAGGCGTGGGACACGGGCGATGTCGTCCCGCAGGCGCCGGAGCGGCTGAGCGGGAAGACGGTCGCGGTCATCGGGTCGGGCCCCGCCGGTCTCGCCGCCGCCCAGCAGCTGACGCGGGCCGGTCACACGGTCGCCGTCTACGAGCGCGCGGACCGCATCGGCGGCCTCCTCCGCTACGGCATCCCCGAGTTCAAGATGGAGAAGCGGCACATCAACCGCCGCATCGAGCAGATGCGCGCGGAGGGCACCAAGTTCCGTACGGGCGTGGAGATCGGCCGCGACCTCGACGCGGCGAAGCTGCGCAAGCGGTACGACGCCGTGGTCATCGCCGCGGGTGCCACGACCGCCCGCGACCTGCCCGTCCCCGGCCGTGAGCTCAAGGGCGTCTACCAGGCGATGGAGTACCTGCCCCTGGCCAACAAGGTCCAGGAGGGCGACTACGTCACCACGCCGGTCTCCGCCGAGGGCAAGCACGTCGTCGTCATCGGCGGCGGCGACACCGGTGCGGACTGCGTGGGTACGGCCCACCGCCAGGGCGCGGCTTCGGTCACGCAGCTGGAGATCATGCCCCGTCCGGGCGAGGACCGTCCGGCGAGCATGCCGTGGCCGACGTTCCCCATGCTCTACAAGGTCACATCGGCGCACGAGGAGGGCGGCGAGCGGGTCTACTCCGTCTCGACCACGCACTTCGAGGGCGACGAGGACGGCAACGTCCAGTTCCTGCACCTCATCGAGGTGGAGTTCATCGACGGCAAGCTGACGCAGAAGCCGGGTACGGAGCGCAAGATCCCGGCCCAGCTGGTCACCCTCGCCATGGGCTTCACGGGCACGGACCGCGAGAACGGCCTGGTGGACCAGTTCGCCCTGGACCTCGACGAGCGGGGCAACGTCGCCCGCGACGCCGAGTTCCAGACGAACGTGCCGGGTGTCTTCGTCGCCGGTGACGCCGGGCGCGGCCAGTCGCTCATCGTCTGGGCGATCGCCGAGGGCCGCTCGGCGGCTCGTGGCGTGGACCGCTTCCTCACCGGGGCGAGCGACCTGCCGGCCCCGATCCGCCCGACGGACCGTTCGCTGATGGTCTGACCCGTACGGCTTGTTCGTACGACCCCTCATACGTCCCGTACAACGGCGTACGGAACTGAGCGACGCCCGCCTCGTCCCCGACCGGACTTGGGCGGGCGTCGTGGCGTTTCAACATGTGCAACGCGCATTGCCTGCAACGCAAATCACGTTTCGGCCCCGCTAGCCGAATGGGTCTAGACCGCGTCGCGAGCCTGCGGCCACAATCGCTCCCACAAACGGATCGGCGCAGGACCAAGCACGAACCCATGAGGGGGCCGGCATGAAGCGACGGGTCATCGCGGCAGGTATCGCCATGACGCTCGGACTGACCGCGACGGCATGCGGCGGCGATGACGGGAGCGACAGCGGCGACAAGGCGACCGACGGCAAGGGCAAGACCCTCACCGTATGGATCATGGAGGGGACCAACCCCGACGCCAGGCCCTTCTTCAAGGACGCCGAGAAGGCCTTCCAGAAGAAGACCGGCGCCAAGATCCACGTCGAGTACCAGCAGTGGGCCACCGCGCAGAAGAAGTTCACCACCGCGATCGAAGGTGGCGAGGACCAGGTCCCGGATGTCGCCGAGGTCGGTACGACCTGGGTGCCGCAGTTCGCCGAGACCGGTGCGCTCGTGGACGTGACGGATGACGTGAAGGAGTCCGGGCTCAATGACGACCTCGTCGAGGGGCTCAAGGACGCCGGCACGCTCGACGGCAAGCAGTACGGCATGCCCTGGTACGCCGGTGTGCGCTCCATCGTCTACCGCAAGGACATCTTCGAGAAGCACAAGCTGAAGGCCCCGGCCACCTGGAAGGAACTTCAGGCCGCCGCCAAGACGCTGAAGGAGAAGGAGCCGGGGATGATTCCCTTCCCGGTCGCGGGTGGCGCCGAGATGTTCGCCGCTCCCTTCATCTGGGGCGCCGGCGGTGAACTCGCCACCGAGTCGGGCGGCAAGTGGAAGTCCGGGATCAACTCGCCGGAGGCCGTGAAGGGGATCGAGTTCTATACCGGGCTCGCCACCAAGGACAAGGTCTCTCCCGCCAAGGTCAACACCTGGACGGAGAAGGAGGTCGGCGACGCCTGGAACAAGGGGCAGATCTCCATGGCCGTCGGCGGCAACTGGACCCCCAAGGCGATCGTCGACGCGAACCCGGACCTCAAGGGCAAGCTCGCCGCCGTGCCGATCCCCGGCCAGACCGGCGGCATGAGCAAGTCCTTCCTCGGCGGCTCCTACCTGTCCACGTTCAACACGGACAAGAAGGACCTCGCCTGGGAGTTCGTGAAGATGCTGACCACGGGTGAGTTCGCCGCCAAGTGGGCCACGGAGACCAACTACTTCCCGGGCCAGAACTCCGAGCTGGAGAAGATCGAGGCGAAGAAGGACCCGCTCGTCGAGCCGTTCGCCAAGCAGATGCTGGAGGCCGGCGCGACCGTCCCCAAGACCAAGGCGTACGGCGAGATCCAGGCCTCGAAGGTCATCCCCGGCATGGTGCAGTCCATCCTCACCGGCAAGTCCTCCGTCCAGGAAGCGGCGGACAAGGCGGCCAAGGACATGGACGCGATCTTCGCCAAGGACAAGTAGGCGAGGGCGAGTCGGCACCGTGAAAGACACGTTCGTCGGCGACGGGCCGAAGGAAGGCAGCGCCAAGGCCCGTCGCCCCGCCCCCCGTCCCGAACACGAAGCGGCCCTCCGGAAGAAGAAGCTGGTCGGCCTCGCCCGGCCGTGGCTGCTCCTGGCGCCATCCCTTCTCGTCCTCGCCGGTCTGCTGCTCTGGCCGCTGATCCAGGTCGGCAAGCTCTCGCTGCAGGACTACGCCGTCAAGTTCGGCGGCGGAGTGGGCACGTACGTCGGCTTCGAGCACTACTCCGACCTGCTCGGCAGCGAACTCCTGTGGCAGACGGTCCTGCCCAACACGGCGTTCTTCGCGATCGCCTGCGTCGGCCTCACCGTCGCCATCGGCACCCTCGTCGCGCTGCTGCTGAACCGCCTGGGTCCGGTGTGGCGCCTTATCTGCTCCATCGCGATCCTCGCCGCCTGGGCCATGCCCGCCGTCACGGGGACGTACGTCTGGATCTGGCTCTTCCAGCCGCAGGACGGCATGGTCAGCCAGATCGCAGGATCGATGGGGCTCATCGATCCCGAGACCACCAACTGGTTCACCGAGCGCGGGCCGTTCTACGCCATCGCGACCCTCAACGTCGTCCACCACGGCTTCCCGTTCGTCGCCATCACCGTCCTCGCCGGACTGATGACGATCCCCAAGGAGCTCTACGAAGCGGGGGAGCTGGACGGCGCCAACGCCTGGCAGCGGTTCTGGAAGATCACCCTGCCGACGATCAAGCCGGTCTTCCTGGTGGTGACCATCCTCTCCACCATCTGGGACTTCAAGGTCTTCACCCAGATCTATCTGATGCCGGGCGGCGACGGCTCCAACGAGGAGGTCTACAACCTGGGCGTCTTCTCGTACATCGAGGCCTTCGCCAAGAACGACTACGGGACGGGCGCGGCAGCGGCCGTGCTGCTCACGCTGCTGCTCCTCGTCATCACGATCGTCTATATCCGTACGTTGTTCCGGCAGGGGGATGAGGATCTGTGAGCGCCCGTCGCACCACTCTCGCGGGACGCATCGGGCTGCCGGTCGCGGTCGCCGCGCTCCTCGGCTTCACGCTCTTTCCCGTGTACTGGATGGTCTCCACGGCACTCGACCCGAAGGCGATCACCCGCGGCTCGGACGTCCTGCCGAGCGGCCTCAGCTTCGAGCACTTCAGCTTCGTGTTCGAGAAGGGCAACTTCGGTACGTATCTGCTGAACTCGGCGATCGTCGGGTTCGGCACGATCCTGGCGGCCGGAGTGCTCTCGCTGTTCGCCGCCATCGCCGTGGCCCGCTTCAAGTTCCGCTTCCGCACCTCCGTACTGATCATGGTCCTTATCGTGCAGATGGTGCCGCTCGAGGCGCTCGTGATCCCGCTCTTCATCCAGATGCGCGATTACGAGATGCTCAACTCGCTGCTCGGTCTGACCATCGTGTATGTCGCGCTCTCGCTGCCCTTCGCGATCTGGACCCTGCGCGGGTTCGTCCAGACCGTGCCGAAGGAGGTCGAGGAGGCGGCGTACATCGATGGGGCGTCCTGGTGGCGGATGTTCCGGTCCGTGCTGCTTCCGCTGGTCGCGCCGGGTCTTGTCGCCACCTCGATCTTCGCCTTCATCACGGCGTGGAACGAGTTCGTCTTCGCGTACACCTTCATGAAGGGCAGCGACAAGTACACCGCCGCCGTGGGGATCTACCAGTTCTTCGGTGAGAACTCCACGGCCTGGGGTCCCGTCATGGCCAGCTCCACGCTGGTCACCCTGCCGGTGATGATCTTCTTCGTGATCGTGCACCGGAAGCTGGGGTCGGGCCTCGCGGCGGGGGCCGTCAAGGGCTGAGTCCGGTGGGGGCGGCGTTCAGGGTTACGGGACCTTGAACGTCTCCCCGTACACCTTCCACTCCAGCGGAGTCTTCAGGCCCAGATTGCCGTCGTAGAGGAACTGCCGCTGGGCCGTCTCGACGCGGGTCGTGTCGCGGTGGGCCTTCTTCTCCTTCATCACCTTGGTGCGAATGTCGAGGAAGATGTCCAGGTACGCCTTCTCCTTGCCGCCCTGGGCCGGCGTGTTCGCCTCCTTCAGCGCCGCCTCGCGCAGGCCGTAGAAGCCGCGGGGGCCGGTGCCGGGGCCGTGCAGCACCATCGCGTCGTAGTAGATGAACTGGCCAAGGGTGCCGAGACCGTCGAGCTTGGCCAGGCGCACCGCGGGGTCGAAGTAGACGCGGTCGCGCGTCCTGTCCTGGGCCTTGCGGAACGCGGGCTCGGCGGCCTCCGCCTTCCAGGCCTCGGTGAAGCCGGGGTCGAGACCCTCGTGCGAGTCGCTGCCGTCGACCTTGCGCAGGGCGGGCAGATAGCGGGCCAGACCGTTGTCCGGGTGGTCCTTCGTGTAGCGCTCGACGAGCGTGAGCAGGTCGTGCGTACCGGTGCAGAAGCCGATGATCCCTGCGGTGTAGCCGTTCCCGTCGTCTATGTCCTCGATGTAGCCGTACTGGCCGCGCCAGTTCAGCGTCGAGTTCTCCGCGCTCGCCACGAGCTGCTGTGCCAGCTCCTTCTTGGCGGGTGCGGCCAGGCCCGGCGGCAGGCTCGCGATCAGCTTGTCGTCGGCCTTGCGCTCGGCCGCGGTCTTGTCCTCGTCGTACGGCCGCTGGGTGCCGGGCGCCTTTCCGCCGGCTCCGGCATCGGCGCTGTCCGAGTCGCCGCCCAGGAAGTAGACGGCGACCGTGGCGACCGGGGCGACGGCGAGAAGGAGGAGACCAGCACGTTTCATTCGGCCAAGATTACGTGCGCTTGCGCGGTAGCGCGCCTTCCGGATCCGGGTCTATTGACTAATAGTCAATCGCGCATCAGTCTCAGGAGCCGTACCCGGTCCTGGGAGGCCTGATGAGCGCCGAAGCGCGGGAGCAGCTTGGCAAGGAGCTGCGGGACGAACCACCGGAATCCTTCGGGCAGTTGGCGCCCGAGCAGCTCGCTCTGCTGGCCGACGCGCTGAAGCGGGAGCGGGAGAGCCGGGCGGCCGGCCTGAACGAGGCCGCCGAGGAGGCGCTGAAACTGGTGCCGGCGCTGGCGCGGGGTCCCGTACGCCGGATTCTGTTCCGGTAGTTCCGGTAGTTCCGATAGTTCCGACAGGAGGGGAGCAGGCCATGGACAAGCTGCGGAGCAGGGCGGAGACCCTGAAGATCGCGCGTCTGCTGGATGCGGAGCCGGACGGGCTCGCCTTCCTGCGGACGCTGCCCGTCGAGGACGTACGCCGCTTCCGCGAGCAGTGCCTCGCGGCGCTCTTCGACCGTACGCCCGAGATGCTGGACCGGATCGCGTCCGCGACGAAGCTGGTGCCGGCCGGGGTCGCGGCCGCGATCTCGCAGAAGGCGCTGGGCCCGCGGCTCGCCGCCGGGGTCGCCGGGCGGCTCGAACCGACGCGGGCCGCCGACATCATCGAGAAGCTGCCGGTGGCGTTCACCGCGGAGTCGTGCGGGCATCTCGACCCGCGCAGGATCAAGGGCATCGTCGACCGGCTCGACGAGGGCCTGGTGGTGCGGATCGCGGTGGCGCTGGCCGAGCGGGGCGACCACCTGACGATGGGGCGGTTCGTCGGCCATCTGCGGGACTCCGCGCTGCGGCGGATCCTGCCGCAGGTGGACGACGCGGCGGTGCTGCGGACGGGTTTCCTGATCGATGTGCCGGAGCGGCTCGGCGGGATCATCGAGCTGATGGGCGCGGAGCGGCTCGCGTCGGTCATCGCCTCGGCGTCGGGGGAGGGCCTGTGGCCGGAGGCGCTTGCCGTGGCCGGGATGGTGACGGGGGAGCAGCGGGGCCGTATCGCCTCGCTCGCCGCGGGGCGCCCGCAGCCGGAGCTCGACTCCCTGGTCGCGACGGTGGCCGAGCAGGACCTGTGGGAGTCACTCCTTCCTCTGGTGGCGCTGCTGGGGGAGGAGGAGCGGCGGGCGGTCGCGGTGCTGCCGTCCCTGCGGGATGCGGGGGTGCTTGCCGGCGTCGTCCGGGCAGTGGTGGCCACTGGTCTGTGGGCGGAGTTCCTGCCGCTGGTCGGTCTGCTGCCGGAGGAGTCCCGGAAGCTGGTCGCGGACGCCGCCGGGGCGTTGCCCGCGACCGACCTGGACGCGCTTGCCCTGGAGGTCGACAAGCAGGATCTGTGGGAACTGGTCATGCCACTGGTCGAGTTGATGGACGACGAGGCCAAGACACGGATCTTTGAGCTGCCGGCGTTTCAGGAGCAGGCGGGGTGAGCTGCGGCGTGCCGGTGTCCGGAGGCGGCCCGCACGGCAGGTGGCCCGCACGCGGCGTATGCAGGATCGTTGCGGCGGCCCCGCGCGGATGACCGCAGGCATCGCCGAGTCGCTGCCGGGGCAAGGCGCAGGCGGACACCGGCTCCCCGGAGGCCCGCCCGTTCCCGTACGAAAAAGGAATCCATGCGCCTTCGCCCCACCGTCGCCGCCTCTCTCGGCGCGCCCGCTCTCGTCGTCACCCTGCCGACCTCCGCGAGCGCCGCCACCGGCGACTTCACAACAACACCGACACTTGGGCCATGGTGTTCACCGAGGACGACTGCACCGGCGACTCCTGGACGCTGAAACCGCACGGGAACCCCGCAACGGACCGCCTCAAGCTCCGCTCGGTGTACTTCTCCGACCCCCACTGACCCGCAGGGCGGTCAGCCTGTCGTCGACCCGCCATCCACGGTGAACTCCGCCCCCGTGATGTACGACGACGCGTCCGACGCCAGGAACAGCACAAGATCGCCGACCTCCTCCGGGCGGCCCATCCTGCCGAGCGGCAGATGGGACCAGTCCCGCACGGCGGAGGCCGCGGAGATCATCGGCGTGTCGATCGCCCCCGGGTGCACGGAGTTGACCCGGACGCCGAACCGCGCGAGGTCGAGCGCCGAGGACCGGGTCAGGCCACGCAGTCCGAACTTCGTCGACCCGTACGCCGCATGCCCCGGTATCCCCACGAGCCCCGCCGTGGACGAGACGTTCACGATCGAGCCGCCCCCGGCGTCCCGCAACGCCGGCAGCACCGCCTGGATCCCCAGGAACGGCCCGAGCAGATTGACGCGGATCAGCGCGTCGAAGTTCTCGTACGTCTCGTCCTGCACGGGCGCGGTGCGCCATAGCGCGGCATTGTTGACCAGGGCGTCTAGGCGGCCGAAGGTGTCGAGGGAACGCGCCACGGCCGCCGCCCAGCTCTCCGCGTCCGCGACGTCATGATGGACGAACACCCCTTGCGGGCCGAGGGACTTGGCGACCTCGCGCCCCTCCTCCTGCCGGATGTCCGTCACCACCACCCGCGCCCCGGCCTCCGCGAAGAGCCGCGCCTCCGCGGCCCCTTGGCCGCGCCCCGCGCCGGTGATGAGGACCGTCCTGCCGTCCAACCCGTATGAGATCGCCCGGGAGTTCATGTCGCACACGCCTCCAGTACCGCCACGGTCCGCCATCTGTTTCTAACAGTCATGCTTCTAGCAGGCATACGTGGAGACATGAAGAGGGACGTCTTCGCGCCGGCGGCGTACATAAGATGGCCGAACTGCGACCAGCAGCACAGAGCAGGGCACAGCAGAGCGGAGCGGCACATGGGACCTGCGATCAGTCTGCGCAAGGTGGAAGAGGCGGCACCCGCCCTGGTCAGCCTCTACAAGAGCGCCGGAGTCAGCCTCCACAAGCACGGCCTTGAGGGCGAGCGTGCCGCCGTCTACCTCGTCATCGACTACTCCGGCTCCATGAAGCCGTACTACAAGGACGGCACCGTCCAGGCGCTCGCCGACCGCGTCCTCGGCCTGTCCGCGCACCTCGACGACGACGGCGTGGTGCCCACGGTCTTCTTCTCCACGGACGTCGACGCCGTCACGGAGATCGCCCTCGAACGCCACCACGGCCGGGTCGACGAGATCGTCGCCGGGCTCGGTCACATGGGCAAGACCAGCTACCACCTGGCGATGGACGCCGTGATCGACCACTACGTGGACAGCGGCTCCACGGCGCCCGCCCTGGTCGTCTTCCAGACCGACGGCGGCCCCATCAACAAGCTCGCCGCCGAGCGCTACCTGTGCAAGGCGTCGAAGCTGCCGCTGTTCTGGCAGTTCATCGGCTTCGGTGACGCGAAGAGCAAGCAGTTCGACTACCTCCGCAAGCTCGACGAACTCGCCGTCCCCGCCAAGCGCGCCGTCGACAACGCGGGCTTCTTCCACGCGGGCCACGATCCCCGCGCCGTCCCGGACGACCGCCTCTACGACCAGTTGGTGGGGGAGTTCCCGGCGTGGCTCGCGGCGGCGCGGACGCAGGGGATCGTGACCGCCTGACCCCTGCGCCGCGCGCGCCCGGAGTGCCTAGTCGACCATCCGCTCCCGCAGCGCGAGTATCGTCAGCGCGTCGAGCCCGAGTCCCTTGCGCAGATAGCCGTCGAGGCTCCCGTACTGCTTCTTCACCTCGTCGAGCGAGGCCTCCAGATATCCGGTGCGGACCTCCTGGAGCGGGATCAGCAGATCGGGATTCTGCATCATCCCGCTCTGCTTGAGGCCCTCGCGCACCTTCGCGTCGTACGCGGCCCGATAGGTGTTGGACGCCAGATAGTCGGCCACGGCGGTGCGCTCGGGGACGCCGATGGCGCGAAGCAGCAGATAACTCGTCCAGCCGGTACGGTCCTTGCCCGACGTGCAGTGGTAGAGCAGCGGCGCCGCGTCGCCGCCCCGCGCGATGTCGCGCAGTGTCGCCGCGAACTGCGCGCGGTTGGTGCCGTCGGTGACGAAGGTGCGGTAGACGTCGCGCATGAAGGCGTCCGCCTTGCCGTTGCCGAGCATCTCCTCCTGTCTGACGGGGTCCTTGGAGCCGATCACGGTCATCAGCATGGTGAAGAGACCGTTGTCGTTCACCGCACGGGAGGTCGCGGTGAGCCCCGAGGGCAGCCGGTCGGCGCCGTCGTACTTGACCTCGGCCGGCACCCGGAAGTCGACGACCTTCTTCAGGCCGAGCTTGGCGAGGGTGCCGACGTCGGCGTCGGTCAGCTTGGCCAGGGCATCGGCACGGAAGACCCGGCCGTAACGGACCTGCTCCCCGTCGTAGGTGCGATAGCCGCCCAAGTCTCTTACGTTGACGGCTCCTTGGAGCGGGATCTGGCGTACGCCGTCGGATGCGGGCCGGGGGTGGTGCGGGGCGTGCCGGGCGGTGTCGCGCCCGGGGGCCGTGGGCTCGGCGTGGGCCGCCCAGGCGGGCAGGGTGCCCAGGGCGATCGCGGAGATCGCGACGCCGACTGCTGTGCGCGTGCGGGCGATGTGCATGTGGGGCCGCCTTCCGTTCGGTAGCGGTCGGTCATGGCCACTCGTCGTTCAACCAACCAAGCGATTGTTTGGCCGAAGGTAGCGGGGCGTCCGTGCGTGGGGAAGGCGTGTGCGGCGACTATCTGACGGGTCGTTAGTCTCGCGGGTGACAGGTGTCACCGCGATGTAAAGAGTGCCCCTATATGGGCCCTTGGGTGTCCGCTACTCGGCGAGCCGTGCGGTCGCCCGGCGCTGGCGCTCGGTCGCCCCCTGGAGGAAGCGGATCACGGTCTCCAGTTCGTCCACCGTGAACTCCTCGCAGAGTTCGTCCACTTCGCGCTTCCAGTCCTCGAAGATGGCGGCCAGGTCGGCGAGCTTCTCGCGGCGGATCTCGATGAGCACCCGCCGCTTGTCGGTGGGGTGCTTGACCCTGCGGACGAAGCCCTTGCCCTCCAGGCGGTCCACGAGGCCGGTCACCGATGCCGGGGCGAGCGTGGTCCGCTCGGCAAGCTCCTTCGCGGTGAGCGGGCCGTCGCGCTCAAGGAGGTCGAGGGTCTTGTTCTCGGTGGCGCTGAGGCCCTGCCGGGCGGCGACGGCGGAGTGGAACATCACCGTCACCGCGCTGTTCTCGCGCCCGGCGGCGGTCAGGCGCTCCAGGACGTCGGCGCGCCCGTCCCGACGCCCGGTCTTCGCGTCCTCGCTGCTGCTGTCGGTGTCGTCGATGCCGTCGATGCCGCTCATGGGGTGACCGTAGCAAATATTTAGTTCGGGCGAACGAAAGACTTGCGATCATCTTTCGGCCCGTGCAAGTCTTTCGTTAGGCCGAACGAAATAAATCCGCGGCCCACCCCTGGAGCCCCTGGAGCCGACATGACAGCGACCCTCACCACCGATGCGCCCGCCCTGGGCGCGACACCCCACCCCCGACGCTGGGCGGCCGCCGCCGTGATGATGGTCGCCGCGCTGATGGACCTGCTCGACGTGACGATCGTCAACGTCGCGATCCCGTCCATGGGCCGCGACCTCGGCGCCTCCGAGAGCGCCCTGCAGTGGATCGTCTCCGCGTACCTCCTCGGTTTCGCCGCGACGCTGATCGTCGCCGGACACCTGGGCGACCGCTACGGCCGCAAGATCCTCTTCCTGGCCGGCACGGCGGGCTTCGGCCTCGCCAGCCTGGGCTGCGGGATCGCCCAGTCGCCCGGCCAGCTGGTCGCCGCGCGTGCCGTGCAGGGCGTCACGGCCGCCCTGCTCATGCCGCAGGTGCTCGGCTCGCTGCGGACGCTCTTCCAGGGCAAGGAGCGGGGCGCCGCCTTCGGGATGTACGGCGCCGTGGCGGGGTTCGCGTCCGCCATCGGCCTGCTCCTCGGCGGCGTACTGACCGACGCCGACCTCTTCGGCCTCGGCTGGCGCTCGGTGTTCCTGGTGAACCTGCCGGTGGCGGCCGCGACCTTCGTGGCGGGGCTCTTCCTCGTGCCGGCCACGCGCGAGCGCTCCGCGGGGCGTCCCGACGTCATCGGCAGTCTCGTCCTGGCCGCGGCGCTCGTCGCCGTCGTGCTGCCGCTGGTGCAGGGCCGGGCCAACGGCTGGCCGCTGTGGGGCTGGATCTGCGTCGCGGCGGGCGTGCTCACCCTCATCGGCCTCGCGGTGGTCGAAGGCAGGCGCCGCTCGCACACGACCGTCCCGCTGCTGCCCTCCCGCGCCTTCCGGCTGCCCGCCTTCTCCGTCGGTGTCGTCGTACAGCTGCTCTTCGCCCTCGGCATGCAGGGCTTCTTCCTGGTCTTCGCGATCTGGCTGCAGGGCAGCGAGGGCTACACCCCGATGCAGGCGGGCGTCGTGACCGTCGCCTTCTCCGTCGGCGGCTTCCTGACCGCGCCGGTCGCGGACCGGCTCGCGGCACGGTTCGGGCGCCTGGTCCTGGTCGCGGGGTCGCTCCTGATGGCGGGCGGCTTCGCCTGGGTCTGGTCGGCGGTCGCCGCGTCCAGCGAGCGGCACACCGGGGCGTGGCCGCTGGTGCCGGGTCTCGTGGTGGCGGGTGCCGGGCTCGGATTCCTCGTCGTACCGCTGGTGAACGTGGTCCTTTCCGCGGTGCCCGCCGACATCGCGGGCGGGGCGTCCGGGATCTTCTCCACGGCCCAGCAGTTCGGCGGGGCCCTGGGTGCGGCGCTGATCGGCACGGTGTTCTTCGGCCACGCCTCGTCGGGCCTGACCGGAGCGCTCGGTACGGCGATGCCCTGGGTGGCTGCGGGCTTCGCGCTCTGCGCGGTGCTGTGCCTGGCGCTGCCCAAGCGGGCGGTGGCACCGGCGGAGTGAGGCGAGTGGCGCAGGTCACGCGGGCGGCCCGGAACAGGGGCCGCCCGTGGGCGTGTTATCGTTATGTGTTGCAGTTTTGGTACCCATGAACAGGATGTGCGCCTGACGGGAATGCTCCGAAGGCGCATTGTTTGTTTTACCGGTCTTTCCGGGATGGGGGTCATTGCAGCGCTGGGATATCCGCAAAACCGCGGGGATCCGTACTCTGCCCCTGTCTTTAGGAGATTGACATGGCAACTGGCACCGTGAAGTGGTTCAACTCGGAAAAGGGCTTCGGCTTCATCGAGCAGGACGGCGGCGGCCCCGACGTCTTCGCCCACTACTCGAACATCGCGTCCTCGGGCTTCCGTGAGCTCGTCGAGGGTCAGAAGGTTTCCTTCGAGGTCACGCAGGGCCAGAAGGGCCTGCAGGCGGAGAACATCGTTCCCGCCTGATCTTCGTATCACGCGAACCTCTTATCCCGGGGGGGCGCGCCCCCACTCGGGGGGGCGCGCGGTGTGTGGGTCGCCCGGGCGGAAGTCTCTA